>NZ_JAVWUP010000022.1:0-2722 GCF_036667095.1 Gordonibacter sp.
CCTCCTCCTCCGCCAGTTTTTATTCCTTTTAATTGCATATATGCAGGTCATTGATGTGTGTATCGTTTTATATAGTTGCGCAAACGATGCAAATAGCGTGCAATTTTACTCAAAAATGCAAATATAATGCAATCGAAATAAACAAAAAATGACCACCCGTAATAGGTGTCCATCTTGCCCGCCGTTGACTATTTGCCAATAATGATGGTGTCGCCCGGTTTGACCACATGGGTAGTCTCGTTGCAGCCATGCTCTGGTTCTGGCGCCGGCTCCGGGGTTGGCTCCGGGGACGGCGCAGGCGCAGCGGGCTTAGCCCAGTCCTTACCCTCAATGCCGTCGGCTATAGCTGCGGCGATGTCCGCCCACGACGTTCTGTCCCATGCCTCTTTATCTTCTGGACTGTCGACAAAGCACGCCTCGACAATAAGAGCCGTCATGCCGGTGTCGCGCAGAAACGCCAAGTCGTCATCAGGCGCCTTTGCTCCACGGTCAGGCAGCCCCAAGGCACGCGCTAGGTTTGCGCTTATTTTAGCAGCCAGGGCACGGCCATGGTCGTCGCCGTCCCAGTAGAGCACCTCGGGTCCCGTGCCGCCCCCAGCGTTGAGATGCATACTCACGGCAAGCGTCGCGCCACTTTCATTGGCGATACATACCTGGCGGTCTAGCTCATCCGGATAGCCCATATCGTCTGGTGCGGTGCAGTCGTATACCTCATGCCCGCGTCGGCGCAGCTCATCGTTGACCTGGTCGCGCAGCGGTCGGTTGCACGCTACCTCGTTGAGTAGCGCCCCTGCCCCTGGGCTGGTCGGCGTATGCCCTGCATTAGTTGTGATGATCATAATTATCTCCTAAAGGTAATCACTTAAGTTACTTATATGTTCGACGTGCCACCCATCGCTTGCCATAAACGATGCGTAACCGGTGGCGCGCGCCTCTGCCTTTTGCCGCTCGGTGAGCAGCGGCCTATCGTTGCACGGGATGTGCTCTGGTTGCGCTGGCGGGTCTGGCGGCACCTCAAGCAGCGGCAGCACGGCACACATGGTGAGTACCGCCGCTGCCGCCAGCGCGACCCTACAGGGACGGTTTATCACGATGCAGCGCCCGCTCGCTGTCACTGACCCCGGGCGTTGTGGGGTCGGTTACCACTCCCAGCAAGACCAGGGCGTTAACGGCCAGGCCAAGCCACGCGATGATGGCATCCTGCGACACAGGCGGCACGATGCCCACCATGCCCAAGCCCTGCCAGACAAACGCCACCACGCAGGCGATTAGCGCGATGAGCGTAGGCTTGTTTTGCAGTCGTAATTTCCAGTTGATTTGCATTTTTACTCCTTTAGTTGAGTCCGATTTGCGATGCGATAAAACCTATAACCGCGCCGACCATTGCCATCATGACGTAACCGACTAGGGCATCCCATTTGCGGCCTTTGTCGTTTTCCAGCAATGTTATCCGCGCGTCCATGCGCTTGAGCTGCTCTCGGTTTTGCTCCTCGATTTGACCCAGTTTAGCTAGCGTTTCGGTGGCCAAATCGAGGTCCTCTCCGTGAGCGGTTACCCGGTGTTCCAGGCCGCTGATACGCACCTCATGCGCGCTGTGCTCGTTACAGAGTACGTCCATCTAGTCGCTCTCATTTCTCATGTTGTGCTCCTTTATTTCAGGGTTGTTACTGCCAGCGTTGTGGGGTTTCCTCCACGCGCCAGCCGGTAAGCCTTTACGGTTCCGTTAGTGCCAACCACAACTTTTGCCCGCGGTATTCCTTGGTATTCTCCCGAGTCTATTCGCGGATGGTTAACAACGCAGATACCGGGCATCTTCGCCCGAAACATACGGTTGTTTATGTCAATAAATACAAACCCCGGTAGGTCGTGCTGCCTACTCGGTTGGCTGATCGACGTGAGAGAATCCACGTTAGGCGGTATGTCAATGATCTCGCGATCTGCAACGGAGCCGGTAAGTTTGTATACCCGCCAATTCTTCGTAACTAGGTACGTTGCACCATCGTAATTAAACTTACCGGCAAGGTCTTTCATTAGCTCTTCTATGCCAGAGTTGTCGCTAGGCGATACGTCCGCCGATTTAGCACCGGTTAAATGGCTCAGGTACCGCAGGTAGGTCATTGTGTAGCGTTCGTGGCTAATATATAAGCCGGTGTTGGTTATCGCAACTATGTCTTGGGATGTGAAGCCCGAGTCACTATAGCTGTGGTCAACGATGATGTTGCTTGCCGTGAACTCTCTTACCCGTTCGCTGTTCGCTTTGAAGTAAAAGCTACCGCTTTGGTCATCTACGTAATGGGCGTGTTCGTATGAACTGACGTCGTCGTGTACTACAACGCCGTTTAGGTCAACGACGTATAGGTGCGACAAGGGCTCGGTGCCGAAAGCAAAAATACGACCGTGATAGTCGGTAAGAACGTACATGTAGCTTCTGTCCACTCCGTTAAGTGCTGGAAGCGGCGAAACGTTCGTGACCACCCCGTCAGTGCTGAACCGTCGAAGCCATTTATCGCGTTCTGCGGATACAACAAAGGCAAAGGTTCCATCTTGCAGGTCGCAAAAGTTAGCGACATCGTATGGTATCGCTAGCTCTTCTTTACTCACGATTTTTACCTGCGGCACCATGTCGTCGGGTATCCGGTCAGTCAACTGTCCTATACTCTCATTTCCGCCCCCCCCCCCCGCCAACGAGTGCATCGACCTTTACGCCCAGCTTGTCGCGCTG
>NZ_JAVWUP010000022.1:2732-26507 GCF_036667095.1 Gordonibacter sp.
ACCTGCGCCACCTGGTCGTCGGGTTTCCGGTCCGTCACCGGTCCTATACCCTCAGTGCCCCCCCCCCCCCCCCCGCCAACGAGTGCATCGACCTTTACGCCCAGCTTGTCGCGCTGCGCTACTAGTGCTGTGAGCTGGTCAGCGATAGCCATTACGCCACCGCCATCAGCTTGTCGATGTCCGCCTTGAACTGCGGGAATTTAGCTACCACAACGTCGTAGCTGAGGTTGCCACGTTTGATTTGCAGAAAGAGATACTTAGCCATGATGCCCTCCCTTAGACTGCCGGTGCGTCAGGCACCAGCATGTAGTTAACCGCTGCTTCAAGAGCATCGATACGTTCCTGCTCCGTTGACACCTGTGCCGCCGCTGCATCCGCCTCTGCCTTGCGCGCGGCGATAATAAGCGTCACGGCCTTGTCCGGGTCGGCCTCGGTGATGCCATACTGCTCTTTGAGCTGCGAGAGGGCGGCGATACTGCTTAGGATGCCATCCGCCGACACCTCCACGGCGCAGTCAAACGCTGCGAGTTGCGGGTACTTATCTTCGGCGATGGCCTGTTCGTAGGTGAAAGTCTTGCCTGTTGGTACGGTTATGGACGTGCCTTTTTTGTAATGCTGTAACATTTTTCTTGCTCCTTTGGTTGCTATCTGATCTGTGTGTATACAGTCGTACCTTTTTCCGCCGTGGTAACCGTACTCCCGGCTATATACACGCTAGATTTCTCCAGCGGTATTTTTTTCCCGTTAGGCGCAAGGCCACTCTTCGAGCCGGCTAGCGCGACTTCGCGAAAGTTGCCCGTCGCTGAGTTAAAGATGTTCGTCGTGCCGTCCGTCATGTACGGTTGGGTTGCTAGAACATTGCCGCTCTCGTAATCGATTAGGAGTCCACTGATGAAGTTGGGTGAGCTCGGATTATCCACGAACTCCCATTTGATGCTAAATTTTGACCCGTTAAACTCTAAAATAATATGCTTTCCGTCCGCATCGCGCCGCGCAGCGAAATATAGGTTTCCGAGCAGCTCTGAAAGAAACTGGACGTTGATCCCAACACTGCTGTTGAGGTAGTGCCCGACCTTCATCAGCCCAAACGACGCCTCATCCATCAGGTATATACGAAGCTCCGTGTTGGCGTAATTGCCAAAAACGTATCGCAAGTTACCGTTCCGCAGGAATCCGGTCGGACTAAAGTTGACGACAGTGTCTTTTTTTTCGCCGGCAACGCCATCCTCGCTAACATGCTGCCGAGATAGCCGGTATCTCCAATCACCACCCACACTTTCGCTTTGGTATACATAGAAACCGCTGAAGTCGTATGAAAAATCTGACATGATAGTGCAACCTCCCACATGCACTATGTCTGCGAACTTTGAAAAAACGCCATCGGAATACAGGTACATGGCGGTTCCGCAAATGTATTTCGCCGGCGACACTCCATCTTTATCAAGCGCGGCGCTACCTGCTGCTGCGGGGGAGGCGTGGAACGAAAAAACTCCGTCAGCAGTGATACTGGCTACGCCAAAGTTCGCCCCGACGTTCCCAAGGCAGCAAAACGCCCCGCCGTTTACGTACGCCGATGAGTACCCATCTCGAAACACAGCTTTTCCAAAATCACCCACCCTTAAACTGTTTGGTATTTCGCCGCTTGAAACGACTCGATAAGACGTTTTTACGCTATTTCTTTCGCCGAGAGCTGCAGATAGATCGTTAAGCGACGGTTTGTCGCCAAGACTCACACTGAACGTCTCAGCGATACGTTTTGCCAGCGCATCCCGCTGTGCGTCCAGCGCCGCGCACTGCTCACCGAGTCCCATCATGCCACCCCCGTTACACTCTTGAGCACGCCCGACACCGTGCCCATGTCCGCCTTGAGTTTGGCCACGTCATCGGCTACCACCCCCACGCTTGTGTTGGTGGTCGCTATGGCCGCTGTATTGGCCGCGGCCTTGGCCTTGGTGTCCGTGATGTCGGCCATGACGCTAGCCTTGACGCTAAACGTCTTGGCACCGGTAGCATCGCTTGTGGCCGTGATGGTAGTGCCATCGGCAGAGCTGCCCGGGGCGGCCTTGAGCTTTTTAACGCCACCATCCTCGTAAGCTATGATGGTGGTGCCGTCGGCCACATAGTGCTCGCGCTGGTATTTGTCGTAGCCCAGGATGCCGCCGGCCTTGTCCTTTTGGGCGGCTACTGCGGTGTCCACATACGGCTGAAGGTTGCCGCTGATAGCCTGGTCAACCTTGGTGGCCGCGTCGTTGGCGCGCTTGGTTGCCGCGTCGCTGGTGGTCGTGCGGGTGGCTTCGGCGGCGGTGTAGGATGTGTCGCGGGCGGCTTCGGCGGTTGTATAATCGCGCTGTATCTTTGCAAGCAGGTCTGACGCTGCTTTAATCCTTCCAGCTTCGTTTGATGTAAACGCTGCATCCTGGTCAGCGCATTGCTTCTGCCACGCAACTAGCAAGGTATGCACATCAGCAACAAGCATATCTACCTGGTCAGAGTACGCACTAATGTCAGCATCAAACGTTGCGCTTTTTAGCACGTTGATGAAAAACCCGTCGGTTGTTTCTATTTTTTTACCGGCAGAATCGTAAAGCGCAAAATAGGCGAGGTGTATATGCCCCGAAGCCGCGAGTGTTTTTTGCGCGATTACATGGCTAACAACGCTTCCGGCGATATTTGTTTGCGTGTCGCGCACCCACTCGCCCGTCGGCATGACACACTCAAAACGCACCGACAATCCAGCTAGATCATAGGGTGTACCGTTTTTCGTAATCGTTGCAGATATGGTGGTGCCGTCTAGCTCTCCTTGCCGCGCAGTAATGAGCTGCATAGGATATGTGTGTTTGTGTGTATCTAATCCAATATCGTATTGTGCCATTAGATCACCTCCTGCTTAATTTTCCCGTTGGGGCCATAAAGGCCGTCTGCTCGGATTTCAATGTAGTTTTTTTCGTCGAACAAGATTTTCGTCGCTGTGTCGCTTCGTTCAATAATTCCACCGGATCCAACTATTGGATACCACGCGAAACTGCCGTCTGCCCCGATGCCTATTGAAGCTGAGAGCGCACCTCCTTGCAGCATTATCGCTGGTTTGGCTGGGTCAAAGTTTCCATTACTGAGTACGGCGGCGCACGAGGTTAGCGCAGATGGGGAGTCAGCACTTATAAGCTTATTTGTTGAGTGGATAATATCGGCGATGGACACGCTTGCTGCTGCATCCCAATTACCCGACCGGTCACTGATTGACTGAACTGCTGATGATTGGGCAACGATGATATCTGTGAGGGTGTCGACGATATTGCCGATGGTTATCAGGGTCTCACTTGGATTGAGAAGGTCGCGAGCAATCTTAACAATACGTCCTTGGAGTCGCAATTCAGGTGTGAACGAGCGATCAATAATGGTGACGATATCTCCAACACAAACACTGGTCATCCCTTGCTTTTTAAGGTAGCTGACGGAGCATTCGTAGCTGATTTTTGGTGTGCATACCTTCGGCAATTCAGCGCGCGTGAGCGCAAGCAGTTCGGCGGGATCCTCGCAATCGTTGAATTCCACTTTACCAAATACGTGCTTCGTTCCGCCTTTTCCGTCTGGCAAACCCCAAAGCACTTTTGCTTCTTCGTTGACGATGTAATCCAAGCCACCGTTGATGCTGCCAAACGATATCTTCCTACCGTAACCGCCGGAATCAGTTTCTTCTCCCTTGCCGTAGCCGTACAGCGCCGTATAGACATCGCTGACATCGATCGATCGGCGTATCTCAGTGAGGTTTGTTCCACATACGAAACGCGCGCTCGATCTGCTACCTCGCTGTTTTACTAGCGATACAGCGCGTCTGCTGATGCCGACTGCGTCGACATCGATAACGGTTTCAAGCTCACCACCCCATGCCTCAGCTGCTTTTGATAGGGCTTCTCGCGCGCTGATGTGATAGTAGCTTGTAGATGCTATGCCAAGATCATCTATGCGTCCCATGGCCCACCTTGTAGGCTGAAGAGCTGTTTGTATTGCAGCGAGTGCGGTTGTATTACGGGGTCTTTTATCGACGATATAATCGCCGTAAGTTTCTGCTATCGATGACTCGGCATAGACAGTGGTTTCTACAATTCCTTTTTCGCCTCGGTAGTCTTCGCTGCTTGCAATGACATGTTCATGCCATACACCATGTTCGTCGCCCCATACTAACCGCCAGCCTTTTTCAGCATGGCCTCTCATGGTTATATTCAGAGAATCTTCGCCGTTGAGCTCATCGGTGTGTTTTGCCGTTATGACATCACAGAGATTTCCGAGGCGAGTTCCCCAGCGATCATAGAGCCTAAACTGCATTACAGCCACCTCTCAATATAGGCAACTGTAGCAGCGCCACTCGATGTCTTGAGTGATGTGTGTCCTGGCGCGAGCGCAAAGAAGTTCGATGCAAGAACAACGTCAATGCCAGCACTCGCACCATCAAGCGTTGCGCTCTGGTTTTCGCAGTCTATTACTACTGTTTGTGTTCCATTAAAAGCATGGTTGATTTGGATATAGTCCCCGCTGGTAGTCTCGGTGATGCGCCAATAGCTTGTGTTGGCGGCGGGAACGGCGGTGATGGTTGGATATGATTTGTATGTGCCGCCGACCGACAAGTCTAATACACCACGTATGTCAATACTGACACTCGCGCCATAGGCAATCGGGTCGTTGCAAATAAACGTGAGGTCGGCTTTGCCCGTGCGCCACAGGTTGTCAAGCTGGCTTTCTCCTCCGAGGATTGCCGCATAGTAGCGCGTAGGATCATCGTCGAGTACAAGCTTTGCGGGAGTTGTGCTGTAGAGCATCGCAGCAAGCTTGCGGCGTACTTCCATTGGTTGCTCGTTTCCGCGATAGCATAGCCTTGCGCTGACCTCAATAGTCATGCTGCCAAGCGTCGCCGTCTCGAATATATCACCGTCCTTATTCGATACTTCAGTTGCTTTGACGTTGATTGGTGGCAACACTGATCTGGTGGGGTTGCATCGCAGGTATGGCGAGAAATCGTAATCGTTAAATATCATCTATTAACCCCTTGCGTGTGATTCGCGTTTGATTTTTGTTGCAATAATCTTCACGAGTTCATCTATGTCTCGATCGGTTTTGTTGATAAATGTGTCGATACTTACCGCGACCGAAATACCGCCTCCACTATTAATGCCTTGTGGGTGTATGCCGGCAGCAACAGCGTCAGCAAAAGGCTGCATCCTGCGGCCAAGCAGCGGGACAACGGCTTCTGGACCTGCTTCGCCGACACCGATAATTGATGCGCCGTTAAATATGCCACCTTTTGCGTACCAATCAACACCGATTGATGGCATTGACGGTGGGTCAAGCGAGAATGAACCGCTAATTGAGAAGTGGGGGAGGTTGATGTGGGGAAATTCAATTTTGAGGCTGCCGAAGAAACCTGCAATTGCATCTAATCCTGCTTGCACAGTATCTTTTGCTAGCCCCATCTTGTCAGAAATAACATTCCAAATCCCACTCATAATGCCCTCAATTGTAGACAGTATGCCGCCCCAGATTCCGCTTACGACAGACGCTATACCGCTCAAGACGCCCGAAATAAAGCTAGAAATTGTGTTCCAGATTCCCTGGATAACACCAAGAATCCCGTTCATGATTGAGTCGATGCCAGATTGCATGAGTGAGAAGTCACCCGTCACGAGGCCGATGATAAAGCCGAGCACTGTGTCGAACACGCCTTGAATAATACTCCAGACCCCACTAATAATCTGGGAAATACCATCCATCACACCAGTTATCGTTGTCAGGATTTCCTGAAATACATTGCCAACGGTTTGCAGAATCGATTCGAGGATTGGTACTACGACTGTTACGATAAAAGTAAAAGTGTTTGCAACTAGAGGACCTATAATGTTCATGACGTTTTCGATAGCAGCCTGAATGGCTGCCCATGCTTGCTCGATATATGGCCGAAGCTGTTCCATAACTGCCGAGATAGCAGCCTGAATGGCAGTCCATCCTGTAGTGACAGCGTTTCTGAACCCTTCGTTTGTATCCCATGCGTATTTGACGATTGCGGCGAGAGCGGCTATGCCTGCTACGATTGCCAATACTGGAGCCACAACGGCTCCGATGGATGCGGCGACAGCACCGAATGCAGCTCCTAGCCCTCCAGCGGCTGCAACTGCGGGACCTATGACGCCTACAAGCATTCCTACTGAACTTATTATCGGGCCAATAATTATAAGTAAAGGTCCTATGGCGGCAACAACGGCCAAAACGGCGAGAATTACGTTTTGGATATTTGGATCAAGTGCCATGAAGGCATCGCCAAGACCGCATACCCAGTCGGCAACTTGGGTGATGACGGGAGCAAGCCTTTCTCCGATTGTCACTACTATGGTGTCGATGGTTCCGGACATCTTTTCCATAATGCCAGCCCACCCACTGTTGCGCGCGCTAGCCATATCGGCAGCCGCCCCTTGGTCGCTACATGCTGCCGTATACTTATCGACCCCGGATGCTCCATTTTCCATCATAATCGCAGCAACGCGCGTGGCGTCGCTGCCGAACATAGTAACCAGTGCCGCATTTTGCTGTTCTGCCGATAAGCTGCCAATTCCATCTTGAAGGTTCTGTGCCATTGCAGCAGTGTTCTTCATTGACCCATCTGAGTTATAGAGGCTGATACCGTATTGGTCCATTGCGGTTTTTGCCGCAGTACTCGGTGCTTCGAGTGAAAGCAGCATCGTCTTTAACGAGGTTCCTGCATCACTGCCGGATATTCCAGCATCTGCGAACATTGCCAGCGCGCCCGTTGTATCCTGAATAGACCATCCTGCATTACTTGCCACAGTGCCGCACTGCGATAGACCCTGCGCTAGGTCGCTGACATCTGCGGTGGAAGCGTTTGCTGCACCAGCTAAGGCATTGGCTGCTTGTGCAGATTCTTCGGCAGGTATGCCGAACATGCTCATAGCCTGAACGGTGATATTGGCGGCGTCTGCAAGCCCGAGATTGCCGGCTGCCGCAAGATCCATTGACGTCGCGAGCGCCCCTCCCTGTATCTGCGCAGGTGTCATACCTGATTTAGCGAGCTCAAGCATTGCCGCACCAGCTTCGCCAGCAGAATAGATGGTATCTGCACCCATTTGCTTTGCATAAGCCGAGAGAGTGGCCATGTCGTCGGATGAAGCACCCGTAGCCTGCTTTACCATATTCATTGATGTCTGGAAGCTCGCGGCTGAATCGAAGGCGTGTTTTCCCATTGCTGCAAGCGGTAGCGTCACGCCGGCTGTAAGTCCTGCTCCTACGGCTGTCATAGCTACCCCAGCCGACTTCATTGTTGATGCGGCGGAACCTGTTTTCTTGCCAGCACCCTCAAATTCATCGCCTGCTGATTTTGATGATTTTCCAAGGCGATCAACCCCGTCTGTCTTGAGTCCACCAACGGAGTTGTCAATTTCGCTCACGCCTCGCTTAACCCCTGAAGAGTCGAGTATTGCTTTGATTGTTACCGTTCCGTCTGCGGCCATGTCATCCCCTTTCAGCTATTCGCGCGATAGCCTCAAACATGACGCAGGCGTCATCGTTTGCGCTTGGTGCATAAATATTTTTTTCGCGGATGGCGTAGTGCTTCTTCGCCCTGTTGAAATCTGCTATTTGCTCTCGGTTATGCTTGGTTGCCTTCGGCTGTTTTGCTGTGCGGTAGTAGAGTGCTTGTCCCATTGGCGTTTCGTGTGGAGCTTGACCCAGGAGTGAGCACATATCACGGTAGGAAATACGGGATCGTGCTTCTTCCCAATCAAGGCCATAAGCCATGAGCATGGTTGCTTTTATTCGTTCGGCGTCTTGCTCCCATTCGATAATCGGCTTCTCATGAGGCTTGTCGCCGCTGACATCAATGCCGAATGCTTGCCACAGCGTATCCGAGAGTGCTTCTTCTTGGTTTCCGTTAAACGCCGACAGAAAGCCACTGGGGTCGGGAAATATCATCTGTAAAAGGATTGCTTGCTTTTCGTTTGTGTCGAAAAGCGCATCCTCGAATAAGTCGCTAACAAGCAGCCCAATTTCGAATCCATCTATTACTCGAAGGTTGCGGTTGAGTACCCTATACACGTGGGCGATTCTTCCGTCGTCAAGGTGAATGCTAGATGAGGTTAGTGCTTGCATGGGTTTCTTTCAGGTAGTTCCCGATTGCGGCAGATTTTGCTGCGGTCAGTCGCTCCATAACGATTTCTGCAAGCGCATAGACAAGCGGCAGCAACGTCATGATGTGCTCGTGCTTGCCGGTGCCCTTTGTGTCTACATAGGCGCATGCATCGGCGTAGCATTCACTCCCGGCTACGGTGCACACAAATTCTTCGATTGCGCGAGCGGCGTTTTCGGGGTTTTCGGTCATTGTGGATAGCTTGTCGTTGAGTGTCTCAAGCTTCTCTTTCATGCAAGTAAGTCCACCATCTGTGAAGTCAATCTCGTATGTTTTCGCGCCCGGCTCATCTGACCACGAAATGTGCTCGACATCTTTTTGTAAATTGACTATCCGTGCCATATATCCTCCTATGATGTTGCGAAATAGAAAAAGGGGAGCTTTCGCTCCCCTTTGATAATGCAGGATGTGTCGCTTTGCGCTTTGCGCTAGGCGGTCGCGGTGACGGTTACTTCAACTTCCGTTCTAACACTTGGAAGCACCATCGACTTTATCGAAAGTTTCGTTTTGCCTACGGAGATACCCGTGACGATGCCATCGTCGCTGACGGTCGCAATCGAAACATCCTCAACGGCGAACACGCAAGTATTCGGCGATCCTAAGGGGGTTGTGGTCGGCGCTAAAACTGATGTCTTACCCTTTGATACGCTTATGGGGGCTACAGTTGAGATAGCTTCTGGCATGACGGTTGCATTCGGCGATACGATGTTAGGCCGTCCGTTAAGCCGCGCAGCAAACTCGAATGTGCCCTTACTGTTTGCATCACCGCCGCCATCAACGATGTCTGTTATCGTCACCGAGCCATCGATGATGCGCCCGTTCGGTGCGATGTGACGCAAGTTCGTTTTGCGCTTTCCGCCAGACTCTACGGATAGTCCGCAGATATAATCCTGCGAAGCATTCCCGTAGCAACGATTTCCGGAAAACTTATAGCCGAGCTTTACGCCGGTCACATCTGTTTCAGCAGCCCCTGCGCCATCGAAGTAGTAGTCTTCGGCAGTTTCATCTTCGTTATCTGGTTCCGCTGTTAAAATTCCTTGCCCAACCCGCGCCCATGTTCGCGATGCCGCGTCAGGCGTCGTATCGATAAGGTAGAGGTTCGTGTAGTTCATCGCGAATCCAATATCCATATTTTGCTCCTATCCTTGCGTTTCTATTTCGGCTTTGAAGCCAACTTTATATGTGCGTTTTCCATCTGTTCGGCGCTCGACCTCTGTAGTATGCGAGTAGATCCCGCACGAGATGAAGCGATAGCTTCCGTTCGCGCTTGGAAGATTGGCCATATTGATGAGGCTGATTGCTGTTTCACACTCGATTATTGCGCGCTCTTCATCCAGGTACCGTACGTATACTTCAAAGAGATACGCTATCTCCTGCGTGCCATCCATATAGGTGGCTACCACGGCGGAAGGTATACGTCTGATACATATACCTTCTTCATTATTTTTCAGCGGCCGTAGGCGGACGGGTGTCAACCCCGCATCTTCGAGTTTTTTCGCGACAACATCAACTATATCTATCATTTACCTAATCCTTCCTCGACAATTGACTTCCACTCATCAAGGTGTTCTTCTTTCGCTACCTCAAACCAACGAGGACGCGCTAGGGGGTTTTTGCTGGTTTTGATACTAGTTTCGTCGGCGTTGTAAACATCGCTTGCGTAGTCGGTGTCCCAAACTATGTTTCCGTTTTTGAAATCGCTGGCGGGCTCCATGCTGTTCCTCATTTGGCTGGTGTCTTCGGGGCAATGAACGTTAGAGTCACTGCCAACTTGCAGTGCAAGAGCTGCCTGCGTATTGTCGATCGCGCCATCTGAAAAACGAGCATGTAGCCTTGATAGGTCGCTGCTTACGATAGAGAAATTGCTCATCCGAGTGCAACCTCCCAATGGTGTGTAAGGCCATAGGGGCGATATTCTTTCACTTCGATGACAGATCCGACAACGTTACCAACCGTTACGCGACTGAGAAGTGCTGGGCTAAAGGCATTAGTTGAGTTTGTCGCATCAATAACCAAGACGCATGACACGCTGCGGTCATCAGCCCAGGCGTGCGAAACGGAAGATACGTTTTGTTCTAGGTAGACGTGCTCAATTGTGCGCTTAGGGAGAAAGCTGTCGCCATAGCGGCCAGAGGTATCAGGCTCCTCAATGGTTGCGGTATCGCACAGCACTTTTATCGGTATAGGTCTCATTATCCAATACCCATATAAAGCAATCCGGTACCGATAAGCTCACGCTTTATTGCTGTGCGCATATCGCGCGCATAATCGGTGCCATCACCGTTTTGCGGCGTGGAGATACTAAACGACCCAATTTTTATATCAGACGCAGCCTCGCCTATTCCCGATGAGGTGCCGTATGCAGCATCAACGTCAATGGCGGAACATACCGCATGCATGTATTCATTTGAGCCATCGGGCTCGTTTGGCCAAATGAAGTCTTTTGCATAGGACGTGGCGCATCGAAGCGACGCATTAAACGCCGCTTCATCGAGCTTTCCGCAATGGTCAGCTGTGTAAAACGAGTATGTAGGCTGTTGTGCGACCACTACTCATTATCCTCGGCTTCATCTTCTGCGTCAGCAGCATTTTTTTCACTGTCTTGATCGGCAATAATCACTGCACCGCCTGCTTCTTTTCCCGCTTCTTTTTCCGCAGCTTTTCGCGCCTTCGTTTCAGCCGCCTTCTGTTGCGGTGTTTTTTCTTTACTAAACGTTAATCCAACGGTTTGCATGGGTTCTCCTTACGCTTTATGAGACAGGTAGATACCTGCTCGTTTGTTCTCGTAACAGCCAACGATTCCGTATTTTCGGTACTTCGAGATATAAGCATCAGAATCAGTGTTTACCGCAGGGTCAATGACATCGGATGCCACATGTTTGTCGTACTTGATGATTGCTGGCTTGTGGATAACCATAAAATTGATGTCTTTGCCTGCCGTTGCCTTTTTGAAGTGTCCAGCTTCTTCACCCGTTGTTTTGCCGTCGAGCATGTCGATAGCGGTATAAAAACGAGTTTGAGGTACTTGCTTGACGGTGAAGTGCTGTAGAGCTTCGCGGCTCTTCGTGGTGTCAAGTGCAATAACGGAGTTAAGCAGCGTGAATGTGGCGTAGAGCAATCTGCCTTCCTGCGGCACTTCGTCTTCATCCATCTTGTTCTTTGCGGCAAGCAGGCCATTAAGGAATGCCGTGCCGTCTGCAAACGTGGCAGGTGCTCCAATGGAGATACCAGTTAGACCGGCAAGGGTGGCAAACGTAAAGGCATCGGATTCTGGTGCAACCTTATCGCGCATCAAGGTAGCGCCCGCTTTCCCGAATGCGAGGTCAAACGTTTCCTGATTGTCTACGAAGTCTACCGTAATCTTGGTGCCGCGGTCGTAGTTCGCCTTGGCAGTTTTCCATACGAGATTCACGCCAGAGTTTGCGGTGTATCCGGATGCGCGGTCGTAATTGCCAAGACCGCCAACCTCGATTTGCGGATAGCAAAATTCATTTACGTTCTGCGTCGGCATGAGGTCGCTAGCATCGCTCGTTAGATCATCTGTCACAGATGCAAGGCGGTATACCTCATCGAGCGCGGTTTGATAGCCCTTTGGGAGGGTAATTGCGTTTGGCATTTATTGCTCCTTATCCTTATCGAGTCCCATTGACTTGCGCAGACTTCTCGTGCGCGAATCTTCGGGGTCTGGGTTACCCTTTTGGGAACCCCCGGTTGATTTAGTTTCCTTGCTGGTAAACAGATATGGCTCAGCAGTCTTTAGCTTGGTCACGTCGCCGTCGTAGTCCTCAAGCAGAGCCTTGGCCGCCTTGATATTGCGACAGCCCGCTACTTTGAGGTCGGCTTCTACCTGTGTGTTTGCGACCTGCTTTTCAAGATCAGCAATTTTAACTTCGAGGTTCTTGCGTCCCTCTTCGGTCTTGGATGCTTCGCCGATTTGAGACTTAAGGTTTTCTATCTCTTTGTCTCGCTTGGCTATATCACGCTCATACTTATTCTTGTTGACCGTGATGCCAGCTTGGTCGGTGCCCGCATCGGTAGTGGAGTCCTTTTTGGCCTCTAGCTCCTCTGCGGCTTCGGCTACCTCTTCTTCGGTGTTTTCAGTTGCTGCCTGTTCTTCTGCCATCTGTTTCCCTTTCCTGGGTTTGTTTACCGCGCTTCCCTGCGCGATTCAGGTGCGCTGTTGCCGCCGCTGCTCGCGATACGAGATTTCCGCTCTCGTGGGCGCAAGTAGATAATCCCGCGAGTGTCGCTTGGGAGTGCAAAAGAAAACCGCCCCGAAGGGCGGCGTATATTGCTTTGACTTTGAAGATGGTCCTAATACCAGGCGACCCAACCTTTTTTCTGGAGACTCCCTGATGCCGAGAAATTTTCACCTATGGCACGAAGGGCATGCGCTGCGTAGTCGAATCCTTTGTCGTCCGAAGACTTTTCTATTACTTCGCGACTTCCTGTTGTCAGGTTGAGCGATATAATGCCGCGATTCGCCTTTTCGTTTTCCGGCATGTAGTCATAGGTCGCTATATCGCCGTTGCGCTTGCGAAGTTCAAAGAAGACCATGTTACACCCCGTTCTCTAAATCGATGCGAAGTTGCGCTGCGAAATCGTACTTTTCCTGAGCTATTCTGTGAGCCTCATTGTACCCCATGCCCTGTGTGTTCATGAGATCGTATTCAAGGGCTTCGTGATCTATTAACACTCGATCGCGTGGCTTGATGTCGGTTCCTGTTCTTAGGCGCTCCCACGAAGCCGCTGTTTCTGGATCCTCGTCGAAGCGTCCTTTTCCGCTGTGCAATTCGTGTTCGTTTATGAAGATGTGATTGTATGCCTTTTCTACTTTAGTTTTTTCGATTCCCGACGCTGTGGAAACCGCAGATACCTCAGCTACTGTGTCTCTATTGCGTGTATCTTCGTAATAATCCATTGCTTTGCGTTCTTCTTTTGACACGAACACATCGTTTTTGTCCAAAGCTCCTGTTTGCTTTTTGATTAGTGGGTAGACGCGCTTACCCTTGTGCTCATAGACCTGCTCTCGTGTATAGTCTCGCGCGAGACAAGGATTGCCCTTCATGTGTTCGCGAAGCTTACCTTGGTATTTACCGATCTTTAGTCGCTCTGTTGTGTTGTCCATGCCTGATGCGTCAAGAGCGGCGGCCCTGCGCTTCTGCTTGCGGATGTTGCGCTCCAGTTCGCGTTGCTTCTGGCTGGCTTTATATCCTTCGTCAGGATCAAGCCCCAAATCTTCATCTGGAGTAGGCGAGTAGCGGTGAGAGAATCCCTCACGCCAGGGGCCGAAGTGGTGCTTGCAGTTTGCCCCGCAAAGCCCGTCCACGCGCCCATATCCGGTTGTGTCGCGGAAGTCAGGGTATCCGGTGCCGGATAGGGAAAATATACGTCCCTGCCACGGCCTGTGGTCTGGGCGTGATCGTGGGTGGCTTGTTGTTTCGACTAAATCGCAGCCAGTTTCTTCCAGTAGCGCAAGTGTGCGGCGCGAACCAGCCTGCACCACCTGCGTCCTGACATGGCGGCGCATGGCCACATCCGCCTGCGCCCATACACCGCTCTTGTAATCAACGAAAGAAACGCCCCTATCGGCAAGCTCCAGAACGGCATCACGTGTGGCATCTTCGTATGATTTCATGCCAGAATTTACCGCAGCTATCGTTTCGGCAACGGTCTTCAGGTAGTTTCTCTTTGCCGCTTTTGTCATCGCAAGGTTATTCCTTTTGACGATTTCTTTCACGCCGGCTATTGTTGCTGAAGTAGAAGCGTGTAGAGATGATCTGAATCGCTCTGATAGCCACGATAGTTTAGATTCTATGATGTCTAAGTCTGTGCTTGAAGATAATGCGAGCGCAAGCGTCACTGCTTTTACCGCCGCAGCCTCTATGGCTGGTGAATGCTTAGTCAGCAGATCGGCCACCTTATGCGCAACGCTTGCGGCACCGATTGAAGCATCTATCATGGCAGTTGGAGATGATATATTGACATCTTGCAGCAGGCTTGAGTAAAGCACTATCAGCGACATAGAGTATGCGTCTACTGAAGCCTGCACGTCGTCGGTCATATGTTCTATGTAGTCGGGGTCGAGCATCAGCTTAGGAGGTCATCGATTTCTGTTTCGGGAGTTGCGCATGCGGAAATAGCATCATCGACGGATTCGTTATAGAATTTCACGCGGTATTCCCACGGCCGCGCAATGCCCTGAGCTACCTCTGACATCATTTGCGCTTTCTCACTCACAGTGTCGGTGATAATGCTGTCGTCGAACGATACCGTGATTTTGCCATCTGGCACCGTTTCTCCGAGCACACCACGACATACACCAGCCATGCCCCGAACAATGCGGATGATTGACTTGCGAATTCCGTTCTCATGCTTCTTGATCGAGCGCGCGAGAATAGAGTTGTCGGCACTCACTTCCGTCGCTGTCTTGATTCCCGTGTGTGCATCCCAGCTAAAATAACCGTTGCCGAATCCGCAAAGCAATGAAAGCTCTTTAAGCCCAGTGTTGATTGCATCGGTGTTCTCGCTCACCTTGAGGTCCGGTTGTATGACGTTAATCTGTTTTCCTTCTTCACCTGCCTTCACGCGAAAGATAATGTCATCAGCTTCGCCGAATGCGGTGTAGTCCATAACAGTTTTATTGTTGGCGTCCTTGGTATTCCGTTTTTCAATCATCGAATCGTCGATAAAAACCTTCGGGCGGCCGACTCGAATATGATCAACGAGCGACGTTGCCGATTCATCCACGGTCTTGATCGCGCCGATTGCTTTGTCAAACACGGATGCGCCAAGTGCTGAGTAGTCGAAATGGTCATTAGGCACAGCTGGACGAAACAATGCGAAGGTTGGTGTACTGGATCCTGTGTCGCAGTCTTCAATCACGCCATCCGCAACAGCCTGACGGTGTGACCGGGTAGTGAATAGCTGTGTGATGATATGGTAAGTGCCGCCTATGTTGACATGAGCCTGGCACTGGTTATAGTCCTTCCCGCCTACCTCTACCCTCGATGCAAAAGCCGCCTGGGTGCAGTCTGAAGAAGAGTAGGTGAGCGGGATTATTTGAGTGGCGTCGTAGTTTACTATTTTGATATCGGCATTGGGGCTTACTATATCGTCCGTTACATTCTTGATGTCGATAGCCCATGCGCCGGTTCCGAGGGCGAAAGCGCGTGCTACAAAATCGGCATTGTCGATAGCAAAACCCTCGAAGTGTTGATCAATCCAGTCATTGAATACGGAATCGTCAGATGAGATCGCTGTGGTTTCGGTCATAAGTAGACTTGCCCATTCGTTTGCTACGAGAGCTGCTGGACAAAGAGAAGTGCGCTCGAACTTATGCAGCCTGAATCCCTTGCGCTGCGAGTAGTGATACCACCCGTTGTCGGCGGTAAACCATCCCCAGTATCCGGATACGCGCTCTTGCATCCGGGTGTCAGTCGAGTAGCCCAACTTATGGAGCCACTCGACCATGTAGCTATAATCGCCACGCTTCTCTGCCATCAGTACCTGCCTTTTATCCAGGGGGAGGCCGCATAGCCCACCGCATCTATTGCGTCATCATCTATCTTCGGTAGTGTCTCCGAAATGTCGCCGTGACCGTTCTGCACGTACTCATAAGCGGGGAACTGACGCGCAGCCATAGGAGCAGTGTCTGGGTCGATTACGATGCACGTGAGGCGATTCATCCAGGCGATACGCTCTTTTGGTGAGTTCAGCCCTTGCTTGAACGCCTTGCGCGCATTAAGCCCGTTATCCTGGTAATAGAGGATCATTCCGCGCGCCGCCGAATCGCACCACAAGTCAGCCGAATCGCTGTCAGCTTCTTCGAGTTTGTTCCATAGCAACTCACATGTCTTGACGTCATGGGCGCCAGAACCGGTGCGGGTTTCTTCGTCGAAGATGTAGAGCACGCGCTCATCAACGTCGAATGCTACGCGCTCATAGACCCAAGGATGCACGCTGCCGGCATCAACACCAATACTTACGCAGTCGAATGTGTCGCGTTCGTCTTTGGTGATAGGGCGGATGTTTATAAGATCGTCAGGGAACACTTCTGATCCAGTTCCTACGACATATCCGAGCCACATATGACGGTAACTATCAGGTCGCTTTTCTTTTGCGCGTTCCGCCTCAAGGTGCGCCTGTTCAGATACCCAATCGGGGTGTTCGTCTACAATGTCGAGGTAGGTGCTGTGATGGATATAGCGATCGCCTTTGCCGACTTCGGCAGCAATCGCCTTTGCTTCCTTGTTCGTCCAATTGCGCACAGAGCGAGGCGGGTTGTATGTGTAGAATGCCCAGAACAGGGAACCGCCGCGCAGGAAAGTTGCAAGTAGCTGGTCTATCTCTTCAATACTTCCGAATTCGTCTACCTCTTCAAACCAAACAATTGCACAATACCCATGCTTGAACTTCTGCGATTTCGCCCGCCGCGGATCGTCGCAACCCTTGAATCTAATTTGCTGGCCCGTTGATTTATAGGTGATGCGCAAGGGGCTTTTTGAGAAGTGAAAGAGATGAGACACGCCAAGGATGTCGCAAGCCCACGCTATCTGTTCATACACGCTGTCTGCGAGCGTGTTGGCTACTTTGCGAAATATGACAGCATTGGCATCTGGATTAGAAATTATAAGCAAGACGACTGCTATTGACACAAACGATGATTTGGTAGAGTTTCGTCCACCCTTGAACCAGAAGTGGGCGAAGTCGTGGGCTTTGATATGCTTCCATGCCGCGAAGAAGGCAGAGGCGATAACCTCTGTGAGCTTAACCGATGTCATCGATAATCCTCACATTGGCGTTGCCCACTTCTTCGCTACCGTCGACACCAAACATCTCGTTGAGAAGCTTCACCGATTCAGTGATTGCGAGTCGTGCGTTGTTGTCGATAATCCCTTCTTTGGCATCTTTTTGAAACGCAGGTATGGCAGCATCAAGCACAGTCATAAGCGGCAGTGCCGCGTCATGGATGCCCCACATAATTGCCTTAGCGGCGTCGTTGCGGATTTCGGCGATTCTTAGGGTAATCTTAGGGTCTTTGTCGAGGTGTGACGCTGCTACCGATATGGCATTGTCTGACATGCTTGAGCATGAATACGCGCTGCGGTAGGCATCCTTCTGGGTTGCCCTGGTAGCTCGCGATTGACAGTATGCCTCTTGTTTTGCTGATAGTCTCTTCATACCCTGCATCCTCCGTGATGTGTCGCATACAAAGGCCCCACGCTGGAGGGTGAGCGTGAAGCCAATGGAAAGGAGGTGTCACATGCCGTGACAGGTCTATGATGGGTGATGTGTCGCTTGATGGAAAAGAAAACCGCCCCGGAGGGCGGCTAGGGTGGCTACCTTGATTTTTTAGGAGGGATGTGGTTTATGTGCAGGGGTTCTTTAGCTGGATTAGGGTTTTCATTGACGCAGCATCGAAGTCCATCGATATGCCTATTTAAGCTGGGTTTGATTCCGTGTCTCATTGGGTCAAGAATGAAATCAATGCCCTCTCGTCTTGCATGTTTTGCTGCAGGAACAAAATCGCTATCGCCAGCTATTAAAACAATCTGGGATACCTGTTTCTTGTATGCCAACGATGCAATATCAAGACCAATTCTCATATCAACACCTTTTTGAACGATATTAAGTGCGAAGTCTTTTTCTGTAAGGTCGTTTACTGTGATCTCGTTGCGGCATAGTTTTTTTACCGTGTCTGGCTTTAGCTTATATGATGATTCTTGTTCTTGCAGTTCTCCGAGTCTTAAGGCAACCTTGCGCTTGCTTGATAATTCACTAAGGAAGTCAACAGACCACTTATGCTGCATTGATTTTGTTAGAGAAATCGATTTTTGGAGAAGAGGGTGAAATACATTCCCTTCAAGGGGAGGGCAGTCATAGTAGAAGATTCGATAGAGTTCATGGGGGCGTTCCTTATCAAATCTAAGATGACGCTTGCAATACGCAACAAGTTCATCGGCTCTAGGAACGGCTTCTTTATCCCCGAAAATGTTATATGCCCTTTTTCTGTAAAACCCACCATCCACAAGAATAGCCGTTTTTTCCTGAGCGTACGGTGCGCTTGAGTATTCCAAGTGTTTCCTCCAAACAAAAAAATCCCCTTGGCTTCGAAGCTTCCCTAATTATGGGAGATCTACCGCCAAGGGGTCACTTTTAGCGACGACGGACAATAAAATAGTTATCGCCTAAAAAGAATACTAGCCTGAATGCCTGCTAAAAGTCAACATTTTAAGGTGTTTATTCGGTAGTTTGTTGCGTTTACACCATATTTTAGTCATCATTACACCCCCTTCTGCCCGCATAGAATCGCCCAAACAGCCTGGGCTATCGGTATTTTACGGGTGTTACCAAAGGTGATTGCCGGGAAGAAACACAGCCTCCACCCGTCGACCTCTCCGTTGTATTTGATGGGCTTGGAAAAGCTGCGACATCCGATTGGACATGGTATGGCGAAATCCCAGCCGCTTACACCGAGCTCGGTGCCAAGAATAAGCTTGCGGCGCAAATCGTCTGGACACACGATGCAATTAATATCGCCAAGCTTGTTAAGCCCGTTGCCGCTCTTGTAGTCTGCCATGCAGCTTTTGACCTCGTAGCAGGTTACTTCCGCGTGCTCAATGCCGCCAAGGCTGGCAAGCGCGCCATATTGGCATCTTATGGACATGTAATCAACCCGACATTCGGTCGGTGCCCCGATGCGCACCTCTCTTGCCCATCGCTCGGTGCTTTTTGCCAGGTGCTGCTCTAGCAGCTTGGATAAGCCTGCGGTAATCTGCGACCTACTCATTGCTCCACCGCCCCCAAGATGGAGATTGGTACCCGGTGCTGGCAGGGTCTTCAATCGCGCACGCCGTTTCAACGCGCATGTTCCAGGCGTCCTCCATCTGCTCAATCGTTGGGTACCGTAACGTTGACGCGTGGCAGCCGCTGCAAATAATCCGCCCGTATTCATAGGGGTCACCAGAAGGCTGTATATAAGCTTCGTATCCGCAGAATGGGCATGGTTTTAGCGTTCTGTCAGTCATTTTTGCTCCTCTTCCGCTAAGGCATTATCTTTTTGAAACACGATCCAGTGTGTTTTGCTGCGTTTTCCCGATTGGTGCCCGAATAGCGGGGCTTCGGGCGTTAGCGCGAGCACTTCGGATAGGGGAACCTGGTATTCGCACCACTTAAAAATCAGCGTGCCGCCAGGCTCAAGCACACGGAAACACTCGGTAAATCCCGCTCGCAGGTCATCTTGCCATCCGCGCTGCAAGCGGCCGTATTTCTGTGCCGTCCAAGAGCCGGGTCCGCAGCGTAAATGCGGTGGGTCGAGCACCACGAGCTTAAACGAGGCATCAGGAAACGGCATGTTTTTGAAATCAGCAAGCACGTCGGGATCTACCGACACCGTGCGACCGTCACAGCAGGTGCCAACGAAGCGGCGATTGTCCATGTAGACTGCGCGTGGATCCTGTCTATCAAACCAAAACATGCGACTGCCGCAGCAAGCATCTAGTATCGTCTTCATCGCCCCATTGCCCTTCTTGCGTCGCATTCTTTACCAATTTCTTCGAGCGTTTTTCCGCGCTTCATCTGCCCAAGCTTATTTTCGAGGGCTAAAAGTCGTGCCCAATATTCCGGCAAAAAATCATGTATGCCGCGAAGCTCGCGTTGGTTTTTGTTGCGGCAACACCAGCAGCTCACCCTATCTAGCACGTCGTATAGTCTCACGCCGTCTTGTTCCCACGTATGCCCGTGCTGGTAGCAGGACGCTAGGCATTCAGCCTCTGTCATGCCCCACCCGGATAGTGGATGAACGATTCGTTCATGACTTTTTTTGCTAAGCCGTTCCGTCTCGTCTGCCGCAATACCAACGTACTGCACACTTGCCGCACTTTTTTTGGCGTGGCGGTCAATCGTTGCCGTCTTCTCGCTCGTCCCCCAACGGCAGACACCCCCACACCAACCGTAGCCGTAGGTGTGAATCTCGCCTGTCTTACGCGAGCGGACGGGGCGAACGAACATGTTATATAAAAATGGCTCTCTTGGATGCAACTCCGTGTATTTGATGCCGTGTTCTGCAAGCATTGGTAATGCCCTATCTCGTTCACGATAGATTGCAGTAAACTCCATACCGGTGTCATAAAACACAACCTCGTCAAGCGGCATTGACCTATCTATAAGTCCGTACAGCATTGCGAGACTGTCTTTACCCCACGAAACGGATGCAATTGAGTATTTCATAGCTCCACCACCTTCGCGCCGCATGCTGCGCAGAACTTAGGCTTGATATAATCCGTGTCTCCATTCTCATTGACGCACGCTAGGAGGGCGGTTGACTCACTGCACACGTTGCACTCCCATGTGTTCTCTCCCTCAACTGGCCACGCTATGTCGTTTTTTATCATGGCACACGCGCGCTCAAGACCGGCAAGCTTTTCTTGCAGCTCCGAAACCTCTGCCTCCCACGCATCTAAAATCTTCGCAAGTACTTCTGCTTCGCATTCGGTACATTCTCTTCTCGGGCTGCACTCGCCGCAAATGACCCCGTTCACCTTGCACACCGCCGGTTGGCCTTCCTTGTTACATAGCGTTTTTGCGACAACCTCGCGCGTTATTTCTTCCATGTTTCCTCCTAAAATTTAAGTGTGGGACGGGCGGGGGTCGAACCCGCACTTCGCCGTTTGGTCTTGCTCTACCGTTGAGCTACCGTCCCGTGATGGTTGCCGCTTACGTACACACCTGCTGGTATAGTGCGAACACCACCAGCATTCAGTGAGACTTTTCACGGCAACCCTTGCCAGGTTGCCCCACCGTAACCGGATTGTGTGGCCAGCACTCCCGCTGCGGGCTTGTTTCCCCCGCAGGAACTCCAATCAGCCGTTAAATCCTATCTACCGTCAAGCATCGCTCTGGATGCCTGCGTGCTGCCAGGCGGCGCTTTGCTGCTGGCGTTGACTGCCAGGCAATCGTCTCGCGCTTAACTCCGGATGCCTGCGCACACTTGCTGGCTGTGCCGATGCAAACTAGGTCATCGCCTCGGTACACGGCGTATTGTGGCGGCATCATCGCTTGTTCTCCCAGAAGTCGTAGTCGCATTCCGGTTCGCTTATTGCGCTGAAATCTCCCAAGTTGCTGCACCAAACGTGGTTACCGCAGGGGCAGACAACGCCGTTATTGCACGTTCCGCATCCAGGATTTTCACGAACAAGAGCACTTAATTTCCTGTCTTTTTCTTCGCAAAAGAGGTCCCATGCAAAGGATGGGTCGTAATCAACTAAACCGTAGCTCATGGCCAATCCTTTCCCAAGGCTTCTGCGTCGAAGCGTAAGCGCAAAAGTAAGTTCGTGGCATTGAACAGGTGAAACGTGCTTTTACGTGGAATTGCTCGGCTACTGCAAGCATCCAGGATGGCGTGGTCGTGGTTTCGGGTTCCCCTGATACGAACCTGATAGACTCGCTTTGTTGGACATCCGTAGGTCGTCTCTTATAGGTTGTATTAAGGTAGGTAGGATAGTAGGGTTTAACCACGGTGCTTAAGCAGAGTGTTAAAGCAAGTAGGCTAAGCATCGTTGGTTCCTCCCGGTTCCCTTCCGCCCTGTTTTCCGGCCGAAGATTTCTTGTCCTTGTAGTCCAGTGTTTCGCGGATGTCTTCTGATGCGAGCACGCCCATTTTGTATAGCTCATCGCTTATCAGTCCGAATTCTGCGCAGCTGTTGAAAAACTCATCAAGCTTGCGATCGGTTACTTCTAGCTCGCGGCGCAGGAGCGCACGACACTCCGGCTGTGCGAGGTCGATGCGCCCTCCTTCGTCCAACAGTAGCTGCTTGGTCGCTTCCCATCGTCCGTAGGCGGCTAGACCTCCATGGCGGGCGCGTAACTTGAGCACATCGCTTCTGTTGCGTTCGTCGTAGCTGTTAGGGTATGTGCGGTTTTTCTCCATCTGATCTACCGCCTGCCTAGAAGGCGATGTCCTCCTCTTCGTACTCGTATTCTGGGTTGGGGTCGGGAACGACCGGCTGATCCTCGCTATTGCCAGATTGGTTGCAATTTCCCTGCTCTATGCCTTGCGCGGCCTCGGCCGTTCCCTTCAGCTTGACCATGTCGTCGATAAGACCGGCTACATGGTTCTCGGTGCACTCCAGCTCGTAATTGTTGAGGTCTTCCGGCGTGCGTCCGTAGGTTGCCTGCGTCCATTCTGCGACGCTTGCAGGCTTGATTCCCACCGCTTTAGCATCACTTGTCAGCGCGCGCAGCTTGTCGAGCCGTTGCGGCTTGTTTGCGGGTCGTGTGGGCGCGCTTTCTACTTGAGCGGCCTCGGCCTCTATCTCGACGATGTTATCGCCCTCTGCGACCGACCCAGCATTCCCCATTTCGGCCGATTCATACAGGCCAGAAAACTGGTTAGGGAAGGCTTCTCGCAATGCCTGGGATTTGGCTACTTTACAAATCATTGTGGCCGGCATCTTCTTCCAGTTAGACAGGCCAGTATTGTATTCACTGAAAGTCACTTCGGCGTGAATGGGGTGGGCCCGGTCGTTGCGGTATACGTCACACCATCCACCCATGAGGTTTTCTCCGGGCATTAGCATACAGCCCTTGCGATAGAGCAGCGATCCGTTGTTTACCACGGCGATGCCGAAGTCCATACCATCGTAGGCCGGGTTGTTGTCGGCGCGCTTGAGAAAAGCACCCTTGCCCAAGATGATAGCGGCAGGCGTGGTGTCTTTGTACTTAACCAAAAAGGCATCGTCGGCATAGGGGTCGAGCTTGTAGCTTTCGCACTGGCGCAGGTAGATATATATTTCCGAATCGGTTACATTCCCCTGTCCTTTGACCAGGTATGAGCGTACTTCATCGGATGATAGGGTTATCTCGTTGCCCTTTTCGGTTGAGTAGGATACCTTAGCAAGTTTGTTAGTCATGTTTCACCACTTTCGTTAAGCTTATCGCGTTCAAACCTTTATGCTGAGCGAACTGTGCGACGCTGGTCGCTTCTTCCTTGGTGCATTCGAGCATCAGTTTGTAGGTAGAAATTTCAGGTTTTGCGGGTGCTTTAGGCACTTTTTCAGGCACACTAGGCGTCTGTTTTGCTGCTTCTGCCGCACGTTTTGCCGCTTCTTGAGCCAGTAAAAATGCCTTTTCATCGTGTTCCTGGACGCGCTTTTGTTCTTCAACAAGGCAGGAGTTGCGATTTTTTGCTGCTTGCAGGTCGAGCGTTTGGCAGTAAAGCATGTCGGCTTCACGCCAAAACGGTAGGTTCAGACCCTTGAGCGTCTCGCGATCACTAACTGCTTTAGCGGCTTTTTCAGACAGCTCATTTTCTGCCTTGGTAAGAGACATCCTGGTAAGCCATTTGCTGTCTTCAATGGCTTCGAGGGCGATTATCTCCGTCATGTCGCCAGCAATCGCTTGGTAATACTCGCGCAGATGGTTATGGCGGCGCTCACGGAAGAGCCTGTCGGCTTCCTTTACTTGCATGTCTATCTGCTCGCGTGCGACATCTATCTTCGAGGTTATTTTTTTAACATCGGCCTCGAACTGCTTAAGCGGCTTTTCATACTCTACCTTGACCTCTTTGCGCTTAGCCTCGATAGGTTTTT
>NZ_JAVWUP010000022.1:26607-29398 GCF_036667095.1 Gordonibacter sp.
AGCGGCTTTTCATACTCTACCTTGACCTCTTTGCGCTTAGCCTCGATAGGTTTTTTAAGGTTGTTGAGTTCGGCGCAGACTTTGCGACCGGCTGATATTTCGGCCTCGTTTTCTGGGTCGATTTTGGTTCCAGCAAACATCTTGATCTGTTCATCGACGTAGGCTTCCAAAGCGGCGAAACTTGCATCAATCGACACATGGATGGGCTTTACAACTATCTCTGCCGGCGGGTTTATCACCTCTGCCTGCACTTCCTCCACGGTGCTATTCACCATCGTCCACCTCGCTTGATTGTTGTGTTTTCGCATCTAGCAAATCGTTGCATAGGCTGCGTACTTTGATGTCGCCAGGGGTTTCTTCGTAGCCATCTGCCACAAAGGCATCAATCCACGTCAGATAGTTCTTTACCCGTTCGGTGATAATGTCACTCATATCTGCATAAACTAAATAATGCTCACATCTATTCAGCTCGCGTTCGGCATCTTCGTATAAACAAGCAATAAGCGTGGCATTGAGTTCTCGCTTTACTGATTCGCCCGTCAACTTCTCAAACTCTTTAATCCGACCGCCAGGCGAGTAGTAGTCATCGTTGTCGGCGTTGTTCATTATTCGCTTGAAGATTTCAGCTAAGGTCGGTATCGTTTCGACTCCATCGGCGATGCGATTGGCTAGCCACTTGGCGCGACTTGCCTTGCCATCAGAAAGGATGGCTCCTATTTCGGCACAGAGCTGCATCCTCTCTTCTTTTGCGGTGTCAACAACGGCATCGGATGCCGGTATATATATTTTGGCAATAAGCAAATAC
Source organism: Gordonibacter sp. (assembly GCF_036667095.1). NCBI lineage: Bacteria > Bacillati > Actinomycetota > Coriobacteriia > Eggerthellales > Eggerthellaceae > Gordonibacter > Gordonibacter sp. Next base: position 27,413 of record NZ_JAVWUP010000022.1, read on the forward strand.
TCATTGCAGAGCTGTGCTTTTGCCAAGAGAAACTCTTCGGCATCAAGTTCGGCAACATCTTCAACTGACCGACACAATGCTTTGTAGCAATAGCCATCGGGCACATCGTCAACGATGGGTATCCCCGATGTCTCCAGGGCATCTTTAAGTTCTTGTGCTTTAATGTCATCCTCGCGCTGTCTTTTGATGGTTGAGCAAACCCAAGTCCACTCGTTTTCCTTACAATTGGTAAGCTGCTCAACGGCATCGGGGTCGTCGGCAAAATCAGCGATGGCATACAGCCTGTCAAGCGTCATATCTCCTGCGGCATCATCAACCTTAGCCATGGCCGTTGCCACCTTGTGCACATCGGCAGATTTGATGCGAGCGGCCTTGGCCACTGGCACCGGATCCACACCCAAGGCAAGCGCCTGCTGCACGCCACGGCTGCGCTCTATGTCGGTCAATGGCTGCTTGTCGTCGGTTGCAAGCATGGCCACCATGACGTTTGCTTCGTCCATGGTGTCGGCTACGGTTGCCGTGAAGCTTTTGGTCTTTGCCAGCCTCATGGCGCGATAGCGGCGCTCGCCATCAACGATGCGATAGATGCCGCCGTCGCGCACCAACAATGGCGGCGTGAACGGTTCTCCTGGACGGTCGGCGTTGATGGCAAAACCTGATGCCAGAGCTTCAAGGTCTCCGAAGTCCCTGCGTGGGTTGTTGTCATCGGGGTACACATCCTCGATTGATACTTTTTCAGTTGTTATGGGCATGATTCATCCTCCTACAGTGGGTTTTTGGTCAAACCCCCATTGATTTAACTTTTTTTGCAGCTCTCTCACATCTTCTTTGTGCTGCCTTGAGCTTCCTGGTTAAGCAGCCGATTTCCCATGTTTCTATTTCCAGGGCATAGGATTCTTCTGCCACGTCTTTCTGGTAAGGCGTCATGTGCGCGGTACAGGGATGCTGCGGCCTGGGCAGCGGCGTGCTGCTGCGTTCTGCCTCGGTTTCCATATAAGTCATGCGGTCCTCCATCGTCATCCTTTGCATAACCGCGCTCATATCGTTTTCGCACTTTTCCATCTGCGCCGACAGCTCGCATACCCGGCAAACGCCGGTGCGTGTGCCGTAGCGGCTGCGAGCCTTGCCGCACTGCGGGCAAACAGATGTCTTATGCGTGTAGTGTCGCAGCGTTATCGGCTCGCCCGATTTGCGAATACTGGCAACCTTGCGTTCAATACTCTTGCTTCCGCGCTTGAGGTGCTTGCTTATGTCACGTCGCGGAATCCTGCCGGCATGTGCCAACAGGTAAGCTTCTTCGGCTGTCGTCCACTCGTTTCGCTTGGCACCTTTTCGCATTACAAATCTATTCCCATCTGCCGCTTGCGCGGCTCGCAGTAGGTAATCTCTATTTCCAGCCAGTCGCGGTTGCCCACGCGTGGCGCTTTAAGCGGAATCTCTCCGACAATGTAGCGGTCATCTTTATAAGCAACGGAATTAAGGGCATCTTCAACCAGCTTGAGGATGTTTGATCCATCCGGTGTTGACGTATCCTGTTCTCCACTGCGTCGCTTCGGCCAACTTGGCGGGCATTTCCGGTGGGATACGACTGCGAATATTATGGGACCGTCAAACGATGCGCGCAGCCTGCCCCTGGCCTCCGTGTAGCGTGTTGCAATATCCTCCATGGCTTTTCGGTGCTTAGCTTGCGTGTAGGGTCTTGGGTGTCCTCCCACCGTCTTGATCCCTGCGCGCATCCACCCAACGACTTCAGGTAGCTTTTCGGTATCGCACGCGATGCGAGTGCATACCGTTTCAATCTCGCTTAGCCCTAAGTAGTCAAGCAATGGCCTACGCGCTTTTTCGAGGTAGGGATTCATGCCGCACCTCGCTTGCAAAACTCGATAGCCTGCTGCCACGTGTCGGTGAAGAAGAAATCACCGGCGTTGCAATGTGCTTGCCACATCGCTTTGATGTCTACGGTGTCGATAGGTGCCTTGCGGAAGT
>NZ_JAVWUP010000023.1:0-28825 GCF_036667095.1 Gordonibacter sp.
AGTTCGAGAAGCTGCTTGCCCAAAACCCCGGCTACGACCTTGTCGTTTTGGAGGCTCGAGGCGACGCTCCGTCCCGTGTTGCACAAGCCGAGCGTCTTCTGCTCGAGGATGCCTCGGCTGCGTTGCTGGTGATCGCCGACGAGGATCAGTTGGGCTCGCTGCGCCTCCCTGTGCGGATAAGAACCGACTTCGTCGTCCATGGTGCAGGCGCTGGAGAATGCTCCGTCCGTATCTGCAATCTGCTATGGCCTGGCGACGAGAGCACTGCCTGCGACCTTTTGGCCGTGGACGCCATGACTATCAACCTGGCTACCTACCAGGTAACCGTCGCCGGCGACCCCCTCGACCTTACCTATCTCGAATACGCCCTGCTGGCCTTCTTGGTGACCCATCCCGGTCGTACCTACTCCCGCGATGCCCTCCTGCGCCGTGTCTGGGGCTTCGATTACTACGGAGGCTCCCGTACCGTCGACGTCCACGTCCGCCGCGTCCGCGCAAAACTAGGTCCCGATCTGGCCCAGCACCTAGAAACCATCCGCAGCGTCGGCTATCTATGGAACGCGTGAGCCCTTCCTTCTCCCTCTAAGGTGCTCAAGCGAACTGCCCTCGACCTGTCAGGCCCCAAGATCCGGCAGCGCCCTCTGGATCCCCGTTTCGCTGCTCGCTTCGCTCGTGCGCTGCACTGCCTCATGCATTTAAATGCACCCTGCGGGCGCGAAGGTGGTGTTCGGAAGGATCCGGAGGGCGCTGTCGGATCTCGGGGCGAACGGGTGGATAGGGGTTTCCGAGCCTCGGGTGGGTTAGTGTGCATGCATTACGGAATCCCGAAAGGGGCAACCTTGCCCAAGCCGCGAGGAGCCCCCTGGCAGATGGATCGACAACTCGGTGCTTTAACGGGTTGATTCGATGTTCCCGGTAAAGCCTTCCGGAGCCTCGCGAGGGCATGCTTTATACTGAGGTTTCAAAACTGACGCCCTCGACGGAGGATAGCCCATGCCGAAGAAGATCGCCGTCATCGACGGCAACTCGCTCATGCACCGCGCCTACCATGCCGTGCCCCAGACCATGAACGCGCCCGACGGCCGCCCTACGAACGCGGTGTTCGGCTTTCTGGCTATGCTGCTCAAGTTCATCGACATGGCCGCGCCCGATGCGCTTATCTGCGCATTCGACGCAGGCCGCCCGGCATTCCGCATGAAGGCGCTTGAGCAGTACAAGGCGCAGCGCCCTCCCATGGACGACGATCTGAAGGTGCAGTTCCCTATTATCGAAGAGCTGCTCGAGGCCATGGACGTGCCGGTCGTGCGCATCAAGGGCTGGGAGGGCGACGACATCCTGGGCACTATCGCGGCGCGCGACGAGGCGCTGGGCTACGAGACGCTGCTGGTGACGGGCGACAAGGATGCCTATCAGCTGGCGAGCGACATGACGCGCATCGTCACGACGAAGAAGGGCATCACCGACGTTGCCATCTACGGTCCGGCCGAGGTGACGGAGCGCTACGGCATCGCGCCGAGCCAGGTGCCCGATTACCTGGGCCTTAAGGGCGACTCGTCCGACAATATCCCCGGCGTGCCTGGCATCGGCGAGAAGACGGCCACGAAGCTGCTGCAAGCCTATGGCAGCTTGGAGGGGCTCTACGAGCACGTTGACGAACTCAAGGGCAAGCAGAAGGAAAACGTCGTGGGGAACAGGGATGCTGCGTTCGCAAGCCGCGAAGTGGCCACGATCGTGTGCGACCTTGATTTCCCGCTTGACTTGGAGTCGTTCAGCTTCCCGTCGTTCGATCCCGACACCGTGACTGAGGCGTTCAAGAAGCTGCAGCTCAATTCCCATTTGGGCCGTGTGCTCAAGTTCGTCGGACGCGAGTTGGAGAAGAAGGCTGCCCCGCTTTCCTGGGAGCCGGTACTAACAGGACTCGAGGCCGATGCGCTGGTCGATGCGGCTATCGAGGACGGAGAGACGCTGGGGGTGGCCTTTATCGAACCCGAGCAGGCGTCGCTGTTCAATGCGAACCTTACCTGCGCCATCGGCACGGCAAAAGGCACGGCGCTCTATGAGGACGAAGGCGGTCTTGTGGCGTTCGCGCGGGTGGTGCGGGCGGCATCGTTCGCAGCGTTGGACGTCAAGCAGGTCATTCACCGCATCTATCCGGCCGATACCGCAGCACCGGCCTTGGTGCAAGACGACGACCTGATGGACATGCGTGCCTTCGACTTGGGGCTTGCCGGTTACGTATTGAACTCGTCGGTGACGGAGTACACCTTCGACGCGTTGCTGGACGCTTATTGCGGCGGCGTGCTCCCCGAAGCGAAGAGTGAGACCGATACGGCGGTGGCGCAGGCGGCTGCAGCCCGGGCGCTGGTCGGGCCGCTTACCGAGGCGCTCGCGCGCGACAAAAGCCACGCTGCCTACTTCGACATCGATTTGCCTCTCGTAGGCGTGCTGGCCATCATGGAGCGCACGGGTGCAGCCATCGATGTGGAGCGCTTGGCCCAGCTGGGGGCCTCCACGCTCTCTGAGCTCGACGAGCTGTCCGAGCGCATCTACGAGGTGGCGGGGGAGACGTTCAACCTCGACTCGCCCCTGCAGCTTTCGCGCATTCTTTTCGAGGTGCTGGGTTTGACGCCGCGCAAGAAGAACCAGCGCGGCTACTCCACCGATGCTGCCGTGCTCAAAGAGTTGTCGGGCGACCACGAGCTTCCGGCGCTCGTGCTGCGCTACCGAGAGCTGTCCAAGATCAAGAGCACCTATATCGACGCACTGCCGCGGATACGGGCGGCAGATGGGCGGGTGCACACGACCTTCAACGAGACGGTAACCACGACTGGTCGCCTGTCGTCGTCGGACCCGAACCTGCAGAACATTCCCGTGCGCACCGATTTCGGTCGCCAGATAAGGGAGTGCTTCGTGCCGCTGGCTGCGGGCGAGCAGTTCCTGTCAGCTGACTACTCACAGATCGAGCTGCGCCTGCTTGCGCACCTCTCCGGCGACGAGCACTTGGTGGCGGCGTTCTGCTCGGGTGCCGACTTCCATGCGAGCACCGCGGCTCGCGTGTTCGGTGTGCCGGTGGAGGATGTTGCACCTGAACTACGCAGCCGTGCGAAAGCAGTGAACTTCGGCATCGTGTACGGGCAGCAGGCGTTCGGCTTGGCGCAAAGCTTAGGGATTCCGTTTTCCGAGGCGAAGGAAATGATCGAGCGCTACTTCGCCGCGTATCCTGGGGTGCGGACCTATCTGGACGAGACCATCGACTTGGCGAAGGAGAAGGGCTTTGCGGAGACGATGTTCGGACGCAAGCGCCATATCCCCGAACTCAGGAGCGGCAACGGAACGCAGAGGGGGTTTGGCGAGCGTACGGCTATGAACCATCCTATGCAGGGCAGTGCGGCTGACATCATCAAGCTTGCCATGGTTGAGGTGCAGTGTCGTCTGAAGGCGGAGGGTTTCCGTGCGAAGCTTCTCTTGCAGGTGCACGACGAGCTGGATTTCAGCGTGCCCATCGACGAGGTCGAGGCGCTCACGGCAATGGTGACCGACGTTATGGAGCACGTGGTCGCGTTGCGCGTGCCCCTTGAGGTGGGGGTGTCGTGTGGGGCGAACTGGGCCGAGGCGCACTGAGGTTTTGCTGATCGTGGATCAGCGGAACTGCCCGACGTTGCGCCCGTCCGGGGCACCCGATCTTGCGGTGAGGCCAAAGATTGCCCTCGCCCTCCCCGCGATTCCGGGTTCTACGGCTGGCCTCGCTGACTTTGTCGGATCGGTGAGTTTGTGAAAAAATCTTGCCACGCTGCCGTGGGTAGCTACTTTTATCTGCTACCATATGAACGTTGTGCTATGTGGAAGCACGACATAGGGAGTGCGATGATACGCGGAGATTGTGCATAAGATCACATTGACTTGCTACGGTCACGCTGTTAAGATATCGCCTTGCGTTCTCGCTCCCCGAGGGGAGCGTGGGTTGAAATAAGGAGACACTCATGTACGCAATCGTAAAAACAGGCGGCAAGCAGTATAAAGTTGCCCCTGGAGACAAGCTGAACATCGAGAAGCTTGAAGCCGAGGTCGGTGCGAAGGTCGAACTCGAGGCTATCTGCATCGTGGACGGCGACAAGGTTGAGGTCGATCCGACCAAAGCTGCCGCGACGAAGGTCACGGCTATCGTTCTGGAGCAGTTCAAGGGCGAGAAGCAACTCGTGTTTAAGTTCAAGAAGCGCAAGAACTACAAGAAGATGCAGGGCCATCGCCAGCAGCTGACGCGCGTTCAGATCGAAGCCGTCGGTTCAGCAAAGGCCGAGAAGAAGGCTGCCAAAAAGGCTGCCCCGAAGAAGGCCGCGAAAGCTGAAGAGCCCGCGACCGAAGCCGCCGAGTAAAGAGCAAGGGAGGAATTCTCATGGCACACAAGAAGGGTCTTGGATCCAGCCGTAACGGCCGCGACTCCCACGCACAGCGACTCGGTGTTAAGATGTTCGCTGGTCAGGTAGTGAAGACGGGCAACATTATCGTTCGTCAGCGCGGTACGCACATTCATCCGGGCGAGAACGTTGGCCGCGGCAAGGACGACACGCTGTTCGCTCTCTGCGACGGTACGTTGGAGTTCACGCGCGGTGTCAAGCGTCGCGTCCATGTGCATCCGGAAGCGTAGGGCGATCGCCTCGTTACACGATTGCTACACCTTTTAGTTTTCGCGTGCCCCCTGCTCGTCAGGGGGCATTTTCATATACAATTCAGGTTGCAGGATTCACCGATTGCATGCGCTGTGCGGCAAAACGCGCGGCGATGCGTTTGAAATAGAGGGATCGACGTGTTCATCGACAAAGTACGCATACAGGTTAAGGGCGGCGACGGCGGCGCGGGGTGCATGGCGTTTCGCCGTGAGGCTCACGTGCCGAAGGGCGGCCCTGACGGCGGTGACGGGGGGCACGGCGGCAACGTGGTCATCGAGGCCGATGCCAGCCTATCCTCGCTGATCGAGTACCGCTTCAAGCACCACTTCAAAGCCGATCGCGGCACGCATGGCCGGGGAAGCCGCATGCACGGCGCCACCGGCGAGGATATACTGCTGAAGGTGCCGGTGGGCACGGTGGTGCGCGAGTACTTCGAAGAGGAGAAGGAGACAGGCGAGCTTATTGCCGACCTCACGCATGACGGCGAGCGCATCATTGTGGCGCGCGGCGGCATGGGTGGGCGCGGCAACATCCACTTCGTCACGCCGACGCGCCGAGCCCCTGCCTTCGCCGAGCTGGGAGAGCCGGCGCAGGAGAGCTGGATCGAGCTTGAGATGAAGCTCATGGCCGACGCGGCGCTGGTGGGCATGCCCTCTGCAGGCAAGTCGTCGCTTATCGCCAAGCTGAGCGCTGCGCGTCCCAAGATCGCCGACTACCCGTTCACGACACTGGTGCCGAACCTAGGCGTAGCGCGCTCGGGCGACCTGAGCTTCGTCGTGGCCGACGTTCCCGGTTTGATCGAGGGCGCGCACGAAGGGCGCGGTCTAGGACACGAGTTCTTGCGTCATATCGAGCGCACGGCCCTGATCGTGCACGTGGTGGACCTCACGGGCGACTGGGAAGGGCGTGACCCGCTCGAAGATTACGCCATCATCAACCGGGAGCTTGCCTTGTACGCTGACGAGCTGGCATTCCGCCCGCGTATCGTCGTGGCGAACAAGGTGGACGTTCCCGGTACCGAGGAGGCGGCCGACCTGCTGGCTGCCCGTGTGCGCGAGGACTCTATCGCGGCGGCCGGGGGAAACGAGTTCGCTCCTAGCCCCATCGACCCGAAGCTCTATCGCATCAGCGCTCTGACCGGTGCGGGCACGGATGCGCTCAAGGCCGCCATCGCCACCAAGGTGTACGAGCTGCGCGCTGCGGCACGCGCGGCAGCGGAAAACGACGTGCAGTACGACCACGTCTGGGAGCATCAGCGCGAGGTGCGCGACAAGCGCTTCCAGGTGCTGCCGCTCGGCGGCGGCGTGTTCCGCGTAGAGGGACCGCAGGTGGAGCGTATGGTCGTTCAGACCGACTGGGAGAACGAGGAGGCCATCTCCTTCCTGCAGCATCGCCTGAAGCGTTTGGGTGTGGAGGCTGCGCTCGAACGTGCCGGTGCGGTCGATGGCGACGAGATACGCATTGTCGGGCGTGCGTTTGACTTCGAGTCGGCGCGCACGGCCGAAGACCTGTTCAAGGAGCTTGACCTGTGACGAACGAGGGTGCTGGTGCTGCGGGCGCGCAGGGGCGTCGCCTGGTCATCAAGATAGGGTCGTCTACGTTGACGACGTCGGAGAGCAAGGTCGATTACGACTACCTTCGCTGCATCGCCGACCAGATCGCGCAGGTGCAGGCGGCTGGCTGGCAGCCGGTCATCGTCACGTCTGCGGCCATAGCCTGCGGGCTGGAGGCCTTGGGCATCGACAAGCGCCCGCACGATATGCCCAGCCTCCAGGCGGCGGCATCGGTGGGGCAGGTCGTGCTTTCGGCAGCCTACGCCGAGGCGTTCGCCCCCCACGGCATCACGACGTCGGTCGTGTTGCTCACGCGTCGCGACACGGCCGATCGCCGCGCCTACCTGCATGCGCGTGACACGCTCATGCGCTTACTGGAGCTGGGTGTGGTGCCCGTCGTCAACGAGAACGACACTATCTCGGTCGAGCAGATACGCTTTGGCGACAACGACACGCTGGCGGCGCTGGTGGCCTGCCTGATAGAGGCCGACCTGATGGTGGTCCTGTCTGACATCGAGGGGCTCTATGACGACAACCCCAACACCAACCCTGAGGCGCAGTTGATCAGCCGCGTCGATGCCATCGGCCCGGAAATCCTGGCGGTGGCCGGTGGCGCGGGCTCGACCATAGGCTCGGGCGGTATGATCACGAAGATCAAGGCAGCGCGTGTGCTCATGGTGGCGGGTATCCCCTTGGTTATCTGCCATGGACGTCGCGTGGGCGCTATTGTGGATGCGGCGGAGGGCCGCGAGGTGGGCACGCGCTTTGTCGCGGCGGCCAAGCCGCATGCGATCACGCCGAAGAAGCTGTGGATCGCCCTGGGCGATGCCGTGCGCGGGGCCCTGGCGGTGGATGCAGGTGCGAAGGCGGCGCTTATCGACCGGGGCTGCTCGCTTCTGACCGTGGGCGTGTCGGCGGTCGAGGGGCACTTCGACGAGGGCGACATCGTGGATATCAAGGATACCGGCGGCCATCTGTTCGCACGGGGCCGCGTGGCATCCACGAGCGACGAGGTCGAGCTTGCGGTAGGGCATTCGCGCGAAGCGCTGCGGGCGAACCGCCTGCTGTGTGATTTGGCTGACAAGGCGCTTGTCCATCGCGACGAGCTAGTAGTTTTCGAGTAGGGAAGGAAAGCCGTGGCCGACGAACAAGTGAGTGCAGACGTGCGGCGCATCGCCGAGGCGGCGAAGAGCGCCAGCTTCGCGCTTGCGCAGACGACCGGGCAGCTGAGAAACGCAGCCCTGTGTGCTATGGCGGACGCGCTGCGCGCTCGTACGGACGACATCGTGGCAGCCAACGGATGCGACATGGAGGCGGCGCGCGCTGCGGGCATTCGGATGAGCCTGCTCGACCGGCTCATGCTGGACGAGGGCCGTGTCGAGGCGATGGCGGCTGCATTAGAGGACCTGGCCCTGCTTCCCGATCCGCTCTCGCAGGTACAAGAGGAGCGCACCTTGGATACCGGCATCGAGCTTACGCGTGTGAGCGTGCCGCTCGGCGTGGTAGCCGTCGTGTACGAGGCGCGTCCGAACGTCACGGCTGACGCGGCGGGTATCTGCCTGAAATCGGGAAACGCTGCGGTGCTGCGAGGCGGCAGCCTGGCTGCGCATTCAAACGAAGTAGTGGCGCGCGTGCTGCACGAAGCCGCGGTTGATGCCGGCCTGCCGCAGCATTGCATCGGGGCTGTCACCAGCACGGACCGTGCGGCTACCGACGCGCTCATGGAGTTGCACGGAGTCGTGGACGTGCTTATTCCTCGGGGAGGTGCGGGCCTCATCCGCCATTGCATCGAGCATGCCAAGGTACCGGTCATCGAGACGGGCACGGGCAATTGCCATGTGTACGTGCATGCTTCGGCCGACCTGCAGAAGGCACGGGCGATCGTCGTGAACGCGAAGTGCCGCCGCTTTGGCGTGTGTAATGCTGCCGAGACGCTGCTGGTGGATGAAGGCATCGCCGAGTCGTTCCTGCCGGGCGTCCTAGCGGATCTACGCGCGCAGGGTGTCGTGTTGCATGCTGACGAGCGCTCCCGTGCGGTGGCAACTGCCTGCGACATCGAAGCTGTGTGCGCGACCGAGGACGATTGGGGCACCGAATACCTCGCACCCGAACTGGCTGTGCGCGTGGTTGCCGGGGTCGATGAGGCTGTCGATCACGTGAACCGCTACGGTACGAAGCACTCCGAGGCTATCGTGGCCGAGGATGCTGCGGCAATTGAGGCCTTCCTTGCGCGCGTGGATGCTGCGGCGGTGTACGCGAACGCCTCGACGGCCTTTACCGACGGGGCGCAGTTCGGATTGGGCGCCGAGATCGGCATTTCCACGCAGAAGCTGCATGCACGCGGGCCCTTTGCACTTGCGGCGCTCACGTCGTACAAGTATGTGCTGCGTGGCGACGGGCAGGTGCGGGCCTAGTGGCTCGTATCTGCGACAGGTTCGACGATCTGGGGTTCGATGGCTTGCCGCGCCGCCTCGGGATCATGGGCGGTACGTTCGACCCGGTTCATATCGGGCACTTGGCCTGCGCCGAACAGGCTCGCGAGGCGTATGGGCTGGACGCCGTCGTGTTCGTTCCGGCCGGTGTTCCCGTATTCAAGAAAGACCGTCCCATCACGCCGGCTGCCGAGCGTCTAGCCATGTGCCGCCTGTCGGTTGCCAGCAACCCCGCATTCGACGTGAGCGCGCTGGAGATCGAGCGCGCCGGCGATACGTATACGGTGGACACGTTGCGCGAGTTGCGCGCGCACTACCCGGGCAATGTGGAGCTGTTCTTCATCACGGGTGCCGATGCCGTGGTGCATATCGTGAAATGGCGCGAGAGCGCGGCCATCGCCGATTTGGCTCGCCTGATTGCCGTTACGCGCCCGGGCTATGCGCTCACTGACGAGCGTAAGCGGGAGATCGAGGAGCTGGGCGCTTTCGACGTGTCGTACCTTGAGGTTACGGCGTTGGCTATCTCGTCGAGCGATTTGCGCAACCGCGTGGCCGAGGGGCGGTCGATCCGCTACTTGACTATGCAGAGCGTGTACGACTACGTGCGTGAGTGCGGACTGTACCGGGTTCCGGCGCCGGGAGGGGAGGCCTGATGGACAGTGAGGCTGCGCGAGTACGCGATTCCGAAGACGTGCTCTCCGATACGTTTTTCGAGGCGCGTGCCGCCGATCTGGCCCAACGCCTGGGACGTGGCCGCTTCGAGCATACGCTCGGCGTAGCGAAGACGGCTCAGAACCTAGCACGCCTCTACCAGGTTGACGAGCGCCAGGCTCGCCTAGCAGGCCTGCTCCACGACTGGGACAAGAGCTATGACGATACGGGCATTCGTAAGCGTGCAGAAGAGCTGGCCCTCGCCATCGACCCGTTCGTATTCGAGGAAATGCCCCAGCTGCTGCACGGCCCGACGGCGGCTGCGGCGCTTGCGAGCGCGTTTCCCGCGATCCCGCATGAGGTCATCCAGTCTATCGAGCGGCATACGGCGGGAGCTGTGGGCATGACCGATCTGGACATGGTCGTCTATGTCGCCGACGCGCTCGAGCCGGGCCGCGAGTACCTTGGGCTTGGCGCTATCCGCGATCTGATCGGGATAGTGTCGCTTGAAGAACTGTACCTGACGACGTTTCGGCAGGTGCTACTGAACCTGGTCGAGCGCCGCAAACGCATTCATCCCCAGACCATTGATATCTGGAACTACTATATCGCCCGCTCGCGCGAAGCGACGGGTAAGGAACCGAAGAGAGGAACACTGTGAGCGAAACCACGATCAACCCGGCCGACATCACGTCCAAGGAACGCGCGCTTATCGCGGCCAAGGCGGCAGATGAGAAGAAGGCCACCGACATCATGGTCCAGGAGGTGCGCGACCTTATCGGCGTCACCGACTACTTTGTCATCGCGACGGCGGCGAACAACCGCCAAGTCGAGGCCATTGTCGACGAGATCGAAGAGGCCGAACGCAAGTTCGCCGGTACCAAGCCCCTGCATCGCGAGGGCACGCAAGACGGCAGCTGGTCGCTGCTGGATTACGGCGACTTCGTCGTGCATGTGTTCCAGCCCGAGACGCGCGAGTACTACCGCCTCGAGGCGCTTTGGAACGACGCGCCGGTGCTGGACCTTGCAAAGGAAGCCGGGCTCGACGACCTCGAGTACTCCGACCGCATCGCCAAGCTGTTGGGCAGGGCGTAGCCCGATTCGATCGGGAGCGGGGTATGCCCTGTTCCCGATCGGTCGCTTGCCGGGTGTTGGATTCGTCCTATCGCCCTTGTCGCCTAAGCGGTTTCCGAACCCTCGATTTTCTCGGGGGTTTCGTTTTTTCCGGTGGGATGCCCCGTCTTTCGGAAGGCTTTCGGCAAGGGGATAGCCGAGCCGATGGCGGCGGCTATCAGCATGACCACCACGCCTTTTAGCGGGAAGCACAAGAACAGTAGCAGCACGGTCATGAGCGGCTGGCGCATGACGCCGCCGACGAGGGCTGCGGTGCACGCGCAGAGGCAGAACACCGGGTCGGCGCCGGTAAGCATCGCCATGCCGTAGCCGATGGAGATGCCGGCGAAGATGACGGGGAAGAAGTGCCCGCCCCTCCAGCCGAAGCGGATGCAGAGCGGCGTGAGGAACACCTTCACCAGCCCGGTGGCGATAAGCACCAGCGCGCTCATGGTGGTCCAGACCTCGCCCAGCTCCTCGGTCTGCACTTCTCCGGCAAACATGGTGAAGGGTAGCACGATGCCGCAGAGGGCCAACACCGCACCGGCGATGACGGCTTTAACCACGGGGCGGTCGCCTATCTTCCCGGATGCCTTCGCGAGCAGCCCATCGAACACGCAGTACAGCCAACCCCCTGCCGCACCCACGAGCGCCAGCGGCAGAAGCCAGGCCAGCTCAAGGGCGCCTACCGTGATAGCGGAGAAGTGCGGGAGCGACATGCCCCCGCCGAACAGCTTGCCCAGCAGCATGAACGCACCCAGCGCTCCCGCGATGGCGCAGAGGTACACCACGATTTTCGACGATTTCGGCAGCGTGATGGTGTCGCCGTCTTTGCCCCCTTCGTCTACGAGCGGTGCGGCGAACCCGAAGAGAGGCGCGGTGAAGATGGCCGAGAGCGCCGCCATGGTGCCCACGGAGGTGAGCTGCTTGAAATCGGCGCCGAAGCGCTTCATACGGTCGCCCACCCAGGTGCAGATGCCGGCGATGGCTCCGGTAAGCCCGGCCTCGGGGCCGATGGACCCGCCGAAGAACAGCGGTAGCAGCGCTGCTACCGACATGACGCCCAGCTTGTCGTAGTCGTAGCGCCCCTCCTTCTTCACCTTCGCCATGACTTCGTTCAGGTCCTCAGGGTAGGGGCCGAACTTCTTGGCATACAGTCCGATGACCAGGCCTCCGACGATGCAGGCGAGAAGCGGGAAGAGGGGGCCGAAGTGCGCGGGCAGCACATTCCATAGAAACGTTATTCCCGCATTCATGACGAACAGCAAAAGCCACACGAACGCGCCGGCGACCGCGCCGGTTAAAACGACGGATGCGACGAACAGCAAGCGGTTTCCCAGTTTCGCGGTATCCATGGATCGCCTCCTAGCGCGCCTGCGCGAGGTCGCGAGCTGCGGGCAGGCCGTAGGCTGCTTCTGCCTGTTGGACGGCTCGCACGATGGCGCCTTGCATGGCCTCGGTGCCCAGCACGGCCACGGTGTCGGGCAGGGCGGTGATTTCGCCTGAGGCGAACGTGAACACGGTATCGCCGTCGTTGGAGGTGTGTACGGGTTTGATGGCGCGCGCGTAGGCATCGTGGACGGTCGAGGACACCTTGGTGGCTTGGGCCTTGGTGATCTTGGCGTTCGTCAGCACGATGCCGATGGTGGTGTTGGCGCACGGCCCCCCTTGGGCGGCCTGTCCTTCTGCGGCCTGGGCTGCGGCCATGAGCGCGAAGGCGTCAAGCGGCGCCATGATGTCTCCCTCGGCCCCGCGGCAACCGGCGATCCATTTCCCGCTCTGGTCGCATACGTTGCCGAGGGCGTTTACGGCTACGATGGCGCAAGCCACCAGGTCGCCTGCGCGCAGGCCGCAGATGCCGACCCCCGACTTCATGGCTTGTTCGGGTCCGAGAAGCTTGCCGACGCTCGCTCCGCAGCCAGCGCCGACGTTGCCCTCGGCGAGGGGCTCGGCAGCGCTTCGGTCGAATGCGGCAGCGCAGGCTGTGCGCCCCAAGGCGGCGTCGGGATGCGCGTTCTTGCCGACGAGCAGGTCGAACAAGCAGGCGCCCACCACGATGGGCACCCGTGCCTCTCCAACGGAAAAGCCGATGTTGCGCGCAGCAAGCTCATCCATAACGCCAGTCGACGCTGCCAGGCCAAACGCGCTGCCTCCTGAAAGCACGACGGCATGCACGGTCTCGATCATGTTCTCGGGGCGCAGCAGATCGGTCTCGCGCGTGGCGGGGCCGCCTCCGCGCACGTCGACTCCGCAGGTTGCTCCCTGGGGCGCGACGAACACCGTGCATCCTGTGCCCGCTTGGGCATCCTGGGCGTGGCCGCAGCGGAAAGCGGGCAGGTCGGCGAGCGTGGCTGGTCGGAACATAGCATACCCCTTCTATCGTGCATCGATTTCGCAGTTTTATTGTACACGAGCTTTTGCCGATAGTTCGTTCACGTGCGAATACGGAATGCAGATGCGCGCGGACGAACTGCGGATGAACTGCTGGCGAACGGATGTCGGGTCTTGTATAACCCTGATGAAAAAACTATTATTATCCAATCTTATCGGGCCCTCGCGCTTCCTCTTCGAGAGGAGCGCTACCCTATGACCAGTTACTTAGCAAAATCAGCCTGCAACGGACATCGTCCCAGCCATTTGGCATCGCGGCGCCACTATCCGAGGCCCGACCTTATCGCACGTCTTTTGCGCGAGCGCCATGTCGCTCGGTTCCTTGTTGCACCTGTTGGGTTCGGCAAAAGCGGATTGGCGATGGAGTATGCCGAGGTCGTGTTCTCTTTCGATCAGGTGTTTTGGATCGACGGACGCAGCCCCTGCTTCCTTCGCGACCTCGATCGGGGCATTATCGCATCAGAGCTGTCGGCGCTGGAAAGCAGGCCGTTCCTTGCCGTGTTCGATGATGTTCCTCCGCTTGATGCGGTACGCGCCGACTCCTTCTCGGCGGCGTTCGATAGCCTGCTTGCGCGCGATTGCGAAGTGCTGGTTTGCTGTGCGCCGTCGTGCGACGCTTTCGCGGCATCGCAGCATGACCGCCTGAAGCTTTCGGCGCCTGATCTGCTCTTGACCGATACCGAGATCGATGCCGTGCAGCTTCTGGGCGACGGTGCGAGCACGGCAGCCGAAACGGTGCCTGCTTCGGGGCGCGTTCCCGGATTGCGCTGGGGCGGGTTCGATGGCGAAGCGGTTTTCCTTGCCGGCGCATTGCGCGAGGAGTTGCCCGCCGATGTATTGCTGGCTATCGCCACGATGCTGGTGCTCGGCACTGGCTCGTTGTCGGATGCTGCCGCGTTCGGGCCTTTCGACGACGACCTGGCTGCCATGCTTGCTGCGAATTATCCTTATCTGGGCATCGATCGGCGTTGCGAGCGCTTTGGGGCCCCTTCGTTTTCCGAGGAAGCGATAGCTGCGGCTGTCGGAAAAAAACTTGACGTGCTTGCTAAGCGTTCGCTTTTCGGTCGGCGCGATGCCCTGGTGGGGCGCTGGGCCGATGCCTTGGTATCCCGATCGGAGTGCAGGCGTGCGTGCGGGTTGGTGAAAACGCTGTGCTCGCGCACCGAACGGGCAGTATGGCTCTCGTCGCGTTCTCTTTCCCTGCTCAGGCAGGCATGCATCCTGCCCGGACATGAGCTGCATGCATCGTTGGGGGCGGCGGCCTCGACGTCACGGCTCGAAACGGGAGAGATGATGCGGCTTATTGCGCTGGGAGACGAGGCCGGCGCTCTGGGGCGGGCACGCCAGATGGCATTCGATCTGGCCGAATCCGATGAGGTGCGGGCGCTGTCCCTGCTTGTGCTCGTCCGGCGAGGTGGGGGATCGGTGCGCACGAGGGCGTGCAAGGAGCTCGCACGCCTCGCGCAAGGTGGTGCCGCTGCCGGTGGCGTGCGTGGGCCGAGGGGGTCGTTTGCTTCGCACGAGGCCTTTTGGCGGCCGCTCGTGCTGCTCCAGCTGTCCATGCTCCAAGATCCGCTCTGGATTGCGAGAGGCGTGGAGGCCGATTTTCGCGCAAGAGGAGCCAGCGAGGACGCCCTGTGCCTGATGGCGTCTTGGGTGTTGAAAGAAGTTGCTGAGGGGCGCGCTTTTGAAGGGGCGGGCGATTCTCCGGCCAACAGGGAGGCCGTCTGCCGGATCGAGCGTTTCGTAACCGAGCGCCTTGCTCGTGGTGGGGACGCCTATGACTTGTTCGCCGCATCGGCGGGCTTGGCCCTTGAGCAGGCTCGGGAGCGGGGTACCCTGGTTCTGCGCCGCCCTTTGGGAGCTGCCGAGGTGCTTGCGCTCCATCATCTGGAAATGGAGGTGTTCACGCAGCGCCGTGCGTTCGACCGTGCCGTTCGCGAACGCGAAGAGCGTCGCGCCGAGCGTGCGGCAACGCTTCCCGACTCCTACCTTGATGGGCGCTACCTTCCTAAACGCACGCAAGCTGCGGGCATCGTGCCCCCGCTGACCGTCAACCTTTTCGGCGGGTTGGATGTGCGCATCGGCGGAGAGGTCGTCGACGTGACGCGTTTTCGGCGGCAGAAGGCGAAGACGCTGCTTGCGCTGCTCGTCCTCAACCGAGGGCGCGAGTTCCCGCGCGACCAGCTGGTGCGGGTTCTCTGGCCGGACAGCGAGATGGATACGGCGCGCAAGAACTTCTACTCGGTCTGGTCGCTTTTGAGGCGCACCCTCGCTGGCCCTTCCGGCGTATGCCCCTATCTGCTGCGCCACCAAAACGGATGTCGCATCGACGAGCGCCTACTCTCTACCGATGTTGCGCGTTTCGATGCGGTGTGCCGCATGCTGCTGTTCGGACAGCCCGGTTCCGACGGATGGGCCCAGCTCTATGCCGAGATCGACGATGCTTTTGCCGACGACCTCATGCCGAGCGAGCGGGGCTGCGATCTCATTATCCAGGCACGCAACGATTGTCGCATGCAGCTGGTGGACGCGCTCGTCGCAGCTGCGAACCGCCTTGTCGCAACAGACGGCGTGCAGGAAGGTCTCTGGTTCGCCCGCGCGGCATTGCGCCGCGACCGTACGCGCGAAGATGCGTACGTGGCACTTATGCGGGCCCAGATCGCCGCAGGCCAGCGTACGGCAGCCCTCGAAACATACTTCTCCTGCCGGCGTGTCCTTACCTCCGAGCTGGGTATCGACCCGTCTCTTGGGATCATGGCCCTGTACCGCAGCATCATCGAGACCGAAGAGCCGATGGATTGAGGGTGGTGCCGATATTGTCATAATTAAGGTATGGAAAATATACCTATAAGGGGTTAAAATGATATTTATTTACGATCAGAAGAAAAGCGAGGCGAACTTTGCCAAGCATGGCATTGACTTCGATCAGGCTCGGATGCTGTGGGAGGATGATCGAAGTGTGGTACTCGTATCACCGTATACCCTGGAAGAGCGTCACTTGGTGATCGGGATGATAGAAGGTAAATATTGGGTGGCTGTCGTAACGTATCGCGGAGAGGCTACCCGTATCATATCGGTCCGTCGCGCCCGCAAGAAAGAGGTCGATTACTATGGCCAAGAAAATCAGTGCTGAAGAGCTTGATCGCATCTTCGACGAAGGAGAGGAGGATGTGCTGGAATACTTCGATCTGCAGCACCCTATGCGTCCTAACGCGATTTCTAAGCGCGTCAACGTCGATTTTCCCGTCTGGATGGTCGAGGCCCTCGATGCCGAGGCGAAGCGCATCGGTATAGGACGCCAAGCGGTCATCAAGACCTGGATTGCCGAGCGCCTTGACGAGGAGGCGCGTCGCAGCGCTTGATGCCCCGGTGCCACGTGCCTGTGGTGTCGTTTGTGCGGGTGTGAAACGCAGAGGATGCAAGCGTGCGTTTTGGATTGCGAGGCTCTGCGCGCATGCGTCCTCTGCGTAACACGACGTGCAAGGGAAGGCTTCGGCTGGCATCGATGCCTTCCCTTGGCGCACGCCGCATGCCCTCTCTACCTGCGGGAGGCCTTGCATGCCCTGTGTATTTCCTTTGAGGCAAGGCTCATTATGCTAGAGTGGCAAATACTGTTTTCGTCACTGAAACGCGCGCAGGAGAGCTGCGCGATCATCCATGAAAAGGACGGCGCGACACATGGCAGGATTCCTATCCAAGCTGCTCACCCTCGGCGAGGGAAAGCAGATGAAAAGCTACGAGGCCACAGCGCAGAAGATCAACGGCCTAGAGACCGAGATGCAGGCCAAAAGCGACGAGGAGCTGCGTGCCCTCACAGCGGCGTTCCGCGAGCGCGCCGATGCTGGCGAGGATCTGAAAAGCCTGTTGCCTGAGGCCTTCGCTGCGGTGCGCGAGGCATCGGTGCGCACGCTCGGGATGCGCCACTTCGATGTACAGCTCATCGGCGGTATGGCTTTGAACGACGGTCAGATCGCCGAGATGAAGACCGGCGAGGGCAAGACGCTTGTGTCTACGCTGGCCGGTTACTTGAACGCCGTTTCCGGCAATAACGTGCATATCGTCACGGTGAACGACTACCTGGCGAAGCGCGACAGCGAGTGGATGGGCCAGATATACCGCTTCCTCGGCATGGAGGTGGGCCTTATTCAGAACGGCATGCGCCTCGACAAGAAGAAGCCCGCGTACGCGGCCGCCGTCACCTACGGCACGAACTCGGAGTTTGGCTTCGACTACCTGCGCGACAACATGGTCACGCGCGCCGAGGCCCGCGTGCAGCGCGGTCACCATTTCGCTATCGTCGACGAGGTCGACTCCATCCTTATCGACGAGGCCCGCACGCCCCTTATCATCTCGGGTGCCGGTACCCAGGCCGCCGAGACGTACAACAAGTTCGCCCGCGTCATGGTGGGCATCACACCTGAAGTCGACTTCGACATGGACGAGGCCAAGAAGACCATCAACGCCACCGAGAGCGGCTTGGAGAAGATCGAGGCGATGCTCGGCATCGACGACATCTATGCCGATCCGTCCGGCCAGTTGGCGAACCACTTGCAGCAGGCGCTGAAAGCGCAGTTCCTGTTCCATCGCGATGTGGATTACGTCGTGGTGGGCGGAGAGGTGAAGATCGTCGACGAGTTCACCGGTCGCCTCATGGAGGGCCGTCGCTACTCCGAGGGCTTGCACCAGGCGCTCGAGGCCAAAGAGCGCGTGCTCGTGCGCGAGGAGAACCAGACGCTGGCTACCATCACGCTGCAGAACTACTTCCGCCTCTACGAGAAGCTCTCCGGCATGACCGGCACGGCCATGACCGAGGATGCCGAGTTCCGCCAGATCTACAAGCTGCCCGTTGTGGCCATCCCGCCGAACCGCCCCGTGGCGCGTAAGGACGAGGACGATCTGATCTACCGCTCCGTCGAGGCTAAGTTCAATGCGGTAGCCGACGACGTGGCTGAGCGCTATGCGGCAGGGCAGCCGTGCCTTATCGGCACGGTGTCCATCGAAAGCTCCGAGAAGCTCTCGCGCCTGCTGGACAAGCGCGGCATACGCCATGAGACGCTGAATGCGAAGAACCACGAGCGCGAGGCCCATATCATCGCGCAAGCGGGCCGTGTGGGCGCCGTGACCATCGCCACCAACATGGCCGGCCGTGGTACCGACATCCTGCTGGGCGGCAACCCCGAGGTGTTGGCCGACGATGCCCTGTGCGCCAAGGGCTTTGATCCCGAGCGCCGGGTGGACGACGTAATCGAAGAGGGCGACGAGGTCGCGGCCCCCGCACCCACCGATGAGCAGCGTGCAGAGGCGCTCGTCGAGGCCAAGGCGGTGTGCGTCCAAGAACACGACCAAGTGATCGCCGCCGGAGGCCTGTGCGTTGTCGGCACCGAGCGCCATGAGTCGCGCCGTATCGACAACCAGTTGCGCGGCCGTGCCGGCCGCCAGGGCGATCCGGGTACCACGCAGTTCTACCTGTCGCTCGAAGACGACCTCATGCGCCTGTTCGGCGGCAATCGTATGGACACCATCGGCCGCATGATGGAGAAGACCGACATGCCCGAGGACATGCCCATTCAAGCGGGTATGGTGTCCAAGGCCATCGAAGGTGCCCAGCGCCAAGTGGAGAGCATGCACTTTGCCGCCCGTAAGAACGTGCTTGAGTACGACGACGTCATGAACCTGCAGCGTGCAGCTATCTACGGCGAGCGCAATGCCATCCTGGACGGCAAGGATATGGCCGAGCGCATTCCCGAGATCATCGAGGAGGCGGCCGAGGCCGTCGTGTCCGGGAACTGTCCCGACAAGGTGCCCAGCGACGACTGGGATGCTAGGGCGGTGGATCTCTGGACCGCGAACATGACGGGCCGCGAGGGCTTCAAGGCAGAAGGCGTCGACCACGAAGACGACCCCGAGGTGTTGGCCGAGGCGCTGGAAGAATACCTGGAAGGGGTATACAAGGAAAAGACGGAGCTTCTGGGAGAACCGGTCATGAAGACGCTCGAAGCCCAGGTCATGCTTCGCATCATCGACACTCGCTGGATGGCTCACCTCCAGGAGATGGATTACCTGAAGGCCGGTATCGGCCTGCGCGCGTTCGGCCAGCGCGATCCGCTGGTGGAGTACAAGAACGAGGCGTACAACGCGTTCCAGAGCCTGACCTCCTCCATGTACGAGGACTACCTGCGCACGCTTCTGCGCTTGCAGGTGGCCGTGCAGGAGCAGAAGCCCGAGTTGGCGGAAGGGACGAGTCCGCTCGACGGCAAGGTGAGTTATTCTTCTCCCGAGTCGGCGCTCGAAGAGACGGGCGTGGCTGCCGCACGTCGCGCTTCCGCAGCCCAGGCACCGGCCGGGCAGCTTGCCTCACCGCCGCCGAAGCCCGCCGCTGCCAAGCCCCAGACGTTCGAGAAGGACAAGGACGACCCCTTCGCCGACGTGGGCCGCAACGACCCGTGCCCGTGCGGCTCGGGCCTCAAGTACAAGAAATGCCACGGCAAGAACGCATAGGCGAAGTATGGCTGATATAAGCGAAAAAGATATCGAGCAGATGGCCCGGCGTATCGAGGATGCGCACGGCTTTCTGCATATTGACTCCTTGGCGACCGAGTTGGCGAAGCTCGACGACGAGATAGCCTCGCCCGGCTTCTGGGATGATGCATCCCATGCCCAGAGCGTGTCCAAGCAGGCCAGCAACGTGCGCGAGACCATACGCGAGTACGACGAGGCAGCGGCGCTTTTGGAGGATGCCCGTGCGGCCCTCGAGCTTGCTGGTGAGGACGAGGCGTTCGCAGCCGAGGCTGACGATGCGTTTGACCGGCTTGCCGGTATGCTCGATGGGTTGGAGATAGCTTCATGGTTCTCCGGGCGCTTCGACGGCGGTGACGCTATCCTTACCGTGAACCCCGGCTCCGGCGGCCTCGAAGCCCGGGACTGGACGGAGATGCTCTATCGCATGTATGCGCGCTACGCCGAGAACAAAGGTTGGAAGGTCACCGTTCTCGATCTGGTGCCAGGCGAAGGCATCGGCTTGGATAAGGCGACGATCCAGGTGGAGGGCCGCAACGCCTTCGGCATGCTGAAAAGCGAGAGCGGCGTGCACCGTCTGGTGCGCATCTCGCCGACCGACGACAAGAAGCGTCGCCACACCACGTTCGCCGGTGTGGAGGTGCTGCCCGTGCTGCCCGATGACATCGAGGTGGACCTGAGCCTCTCCGACGTGCGCGTGGATGTGTACCGTTCCAGCGGCCCGGGCGGGCAGTGCGTGAATACGACCGACTCGGCCGTGCGCTTGACGCACCTGCCGACGGGCCTGGTGGTAACCTGCCAAAACGAGAAGTCGCAGTTGCAGAACAAGGAAGCCGCTTTCCGCGTGCTGCGCGCTAAGCTCTACGAGCTTGAGGAGCAAAAGCGCCTGGCGGAATTGGACGAATTGCGTGGCGACCGCATGGACAACTCGTTCGGCAGCCAGATTCGCAACTACGTGCTGTATCCTTATCAGATGGTGAAGGACGTCCGTAGCGGCATCGAGACGGGTAATGTGGATGCCGTGCTCGACGGCGAACTGGAGCAATTCGTGATCGGCTACCATAAGTGGCGCGTATCCTAATGATCGGTTTCGACCATCCTTCGGATGATCGAAATGCTCGATGCTGCGAGCTTTGCGCACACTCCGTCGTCGCGCGATCTCGGAAACCCGCGTACCGAAGCACGCCTCGTTTCCGAGGTGCCACGAATTTGGAGCACGAGAGAGCCTCTTGCTGGCTGACGGGCGCCAACCGATGATTTGCTGCGGGGAGAGCATCAAACTACCGTAAACTGTTTTTTTGTTTGGATGATCGAGCGGGGAAGGACGAGCAATGACCGAGCTTGAACGGCGCGCTAACGAGATGCGCATCGATATCGTGCGCATGATCGCGGAGGCGGGCAGCGGACATCCGGGTGGATCGCTCTCGAGCGCCGACATCCTGACGGCGCTGTATTTCGGCGGCGTGCTGAAGCACGATCCGGAAAACCCGCAGGATGCGTCGCGCGACCGCTTCATCCTGGCGAAAGGCCATGCGGCACCGGCCCTGTACGCCGTGCTTGCACAGGCAGGCTATTTCCCGCGCGAAGAGCTGCTCTCCTTGCGCAAGCTAGGCAGTCGGCTGCAAGGCCATCCCGATTCGAACCAGCTTCCCGGCGTGGAGGTGTCCACCGGCTCGCTGGGCCAAGGGCTCTCTATTGCGGCGGGCGCCGCAGCGGGCCTGGTGCTCGAAGGGGGAGACCAGGCCGTGTTCGCGTTGCTGGGCGACGGCGAATGCCAGGAAGGCCAGGTGTGGGAAGCTGCTATGTTTGCGGCGCACCGCCGTCTGGACAACCTGGTGGCTATCGTTGACCGCAACGGCTTGCAGATCGACGGCTGCACAGCCGATGTCTGCGATCCTGGCGACTTGGGCGCGAAGTTCGCGGCTTTCGGCTGGGACGTGCACGAGGTCGACGGCCATGACGTCTCGGCCCTTGTCCGGGCGCTTGCCGAGGCTAAGGCCGACCGTACGGGCAAACCGCACGCGCTCATTGCTCATACGGTCAAAGGCAAGGGTGTGTCATTCATGGAAAACGAGGCGGGCTGGCATGGCAAGGCGCCGAATGCCGATCAGCTGACGTGCGCGCTCTCCGAACTGGAAGGCGCTCAGGGGAAGGAGGACGTCCGTGGTTAAGCTCGCAGACGAGGTTCAGGCCCAACAGAAGAAGGCCACGCGTGCCGCCTACGGCGCGACGCTGGCAGAACTTGCAGGCGAGGGCGTACCGGTCGTGGCGGTGGATGCCGACCTTACCGGGTCGACTACGACGAAGAAGCTGGCTGACGCCGGCTATGCCGACCGCTTGTTCAACTGCGGCATCGCCGAGCAGAACATGATCGACGTGGCGGCGGGCCTTGCTATCACGGGGCACGTGGCCTATACGGGCTCGTTCGCCGTGTTTGGCACGGGGCGCGTGTACGACCAGATCCGCAATACGGTGTGCTACAGCAACCTGGACGTGAAGATCGCGCCGACGCATGCGGGCATCTCGGTCGGCCCCGACGGCGGCAGCCATCAGATGCTCGAGGATATCTCGCTTATGCGCGGACTTCCGAACATGCGCGTGCTTGTCCCGGCCGACTATGCTTCGGCCCGCGCAGCCCTGCGCCTAGCCGCCGCCACGCCAGGTCCGGTATACGTGCGCATGGGCCGTGCCTCGGTTCCCTGCGTGTACGCCGACGACGTGGATTTGGAGATCGGGCGCGCCTACGTGTTGCGTGAAGGCGCCGATGCCACGATCGTGGCTTGCGGCGTCGAGGTCGAGCAGGCGCTCAAAGCTGCTGACATGCTGGCTGCCGAGGGTATTTCCGTCGAGGTGATCGATGCTTTCTCCGTCAAGCCGCTCGACGAGGACACCATCGTGGCCTCCGTGGCCAAGACTGGGTGCGTCGTGGTGGCCGAGGAGCACAGCGTGCTGGGCGGCCTCGGGTCCGCTGTGGCCGAGACGCTTGCACGCAAGCACCCTGCGCGCGCCGAGTTCGTGGGCATGCGCGATACGTTCGGCAAGTCGGGCGAGTTCGAGGAGCTGCTCGACTACTTCAACATGGGTGCCGCGGCGATTGTCGAAGCTGTGAAGACGGTTATGGCGGCGAAGCTTCTCTGATAAGATTCAACCGTCTCAGTACATCACTATTCGAACGGAGCATTCTGTGACGAACGATATCAGCCAAGGGGGTCCTGCGCGTCCGGTTGGTCGCACCGGCGCCCGCGCGGCTCACTCCCGACAGGCGACGTCGCAGCTTTCTGCGTCGCTGCCCGTGCTGGAGGTCGACGACATCCCCCAGCAAACGGGCACGCCGGTCATCACGTTTGACCACGTGTCGAAGGTCTATCCTGCGCAGCCGAACAAGCCGGCGCTTGCCGACATATCCCTGCAGATCTACGCAGGCGAATTCATCTTTCTCGTGGGCCATTCGGGCTCGGGTAAGTCCACGTTCATTCGCATGCTTATCCGCGAAATCAAGCCCTCCCAGGGCAATATCTACGTGGCGGATGAAGACCTGAGCACCATGCGCAACTGGCGCGTGCCGTATCTGCGCCGCAACATCGGCTGCGTGTTTCAGGACTTCAAGCTGCTGCCGAACAAGACGGTGTTCGAGAACGTGGCGTTCGCGCTCGAGGTTATCGGCAAGAGCCGCCACGTCATCAAAACGCAGGTGCCCGAGGTTTTGCGTCTTGTGGGCTTGCAGGACAAGCTGAACAAGCGCCCCGATCAGCTCTCTGGTGGCGAGCAGCAGCGCGTGTCCATCGCACGCGCCATCGTGAACCGCCCGCCGCTTCTGGTGTGCGACGAGCCTACCGGCAACCTTGATCCGCAGACGTCGCGTGGCATTATGGATTTGCTCGAGCGCATCAACCGTACGGGTACGACGGTGCTCGTAGCCACACACGACCGCGAGATGGTCGACAACATGCGCCGGCGCGTTATCGCGCTGGACCGCGGTCACCTGACCCGCGACCAAGATCGGGGGGTGTACGGTTTCGATGTCTAGTTTCGCTTATTTCATCAAGGAATCCCTGAGGGGATTTGCGCGCAACCTGTCCACGGCGCTGGGTTCCATCGTCACGATCTTCCTGTCGCTTCTGATCATCGGCATCTTCTTTGTCGGCGGTATCGTGGTGGAGAGGGTTGTGTCTTCTATCGAGAACGAGGTTTCCATCGCGGTATTCCTCGCCGACGATGCGCCCGAGTCCGATATCCAGACGCTTGAGAACTACATCAAAGGTTTGGATGGAGTGGCTTCGGTCGGATTCACCACCAAGGAGCAGGCACTCGACAACTTCCGCAACTCCATGACCTCGAACCCCGAGATCATTGATTCGCTCGACGGGCAGAACCCACTGCCGGCCTCTATCGACGTGGAACTCTCAGACCCCCAGCTGGTCGAGCAGGTTGCCTCGTCCATTCGCGAGAACACGACGTTCCAGAAGATCTACGGCTACAATACGGCGGCCGAGTCGCTCAAGTACGGCCAACAGACGGTTCAGAAACTGTTCGACCTGACGAGTGCCGTGCGCTATGTCGGCATTGCGCTTATCGCACTACTTATCTTCATCGCCATGGTGTTTATCAACAACACCATCCGCTTGGCTATTCTGGCGCGTCGCAAGGAGATCGCCATTATGCGTCTTGTGGGTGCATCGAACGGCTTTATCCGCGGGCCCTTCCTGATGGAAGGCGCACTGCACGCTATTATCGGCTCGCTTCTGGCGGTGGGTATGCTGGAGCTTCTGCGCAACCTTGCGCTGCCGAAGCTGCAAAGCGCTCTTCAGTTCCTGCCGCTGCAGCTCGACTTGAACTCGTTTCTGATGATCTACGCCGCATTGATACTGGCGGGTCTTATCATCGGCCTGTTCGGCTCTGCTTTGGCTATGCGCCGTTACCTGAAGGTGTAGGGGGAGGAACTCGTCGGTCTTCATGATGAAGCACGGAGATAATATTTCGGTTGCGGCGTCCGCGCGTAAAATGCGGGCCCGCAACTTGCGTTTGATGCGCAGCTTGGCGTTCGTCGTCTGCGTATGCGTTGCGTTTTCGGTGGGGTTCTTCTTGCGCGGCAACGATGCGCTGTTGGAATCGATTGGATTCTCGCCGTTGACCGACGGTGGGGCGCCTGCGCCCGGTACGGCATCCTTGAAGGATAAGGACACGTACAACTCGCTTTCCATGCGCATGTCGGAAGTCGAGGACATCATCAAGGAAGACAGCCTCGACTCCTACGATTTGGATGCGGCGACCATGAGCGTCATGGGCGCCCTGGCCGATACCACCGAGGACAACTACCTGCGCTACTACGATCCGGCGCGCTATGCTTCGCTCATGCACGAAAGCTCCGGCACCTATGCCGGTATCGGGGTTCTGTTCTCCGAGTTCAACGGGCGGGCCTATGCGGTCGATGTGTTCGATGGCTCGGTCGCCCAGGTTGCCGGTGTTCGCCAGGGAGATTATGTGGTGGCCATCGACGGCGACCGTGGGCAGAAATGGTCGACGAGCGAGGTTACGACATCGCTCGACCGCAACGAAGGCGACACCGTCGTGGTTACCTGGCGTCGTCCGGCTACGCTCGAAGCCGAGGGCGGCGACGAGTTTACCACGACGCTCACCTGTTCGAAGTACGATGTGAAGAACGTGACGAGCGACCTTTCCGATACGGTGGGCTATATCAAAGTCAAGCAGCTTACCCAGAACTCTTCGGGATTGGTAAAGCAGGCGATTGCCGACCTCGCTTCGCGAGGGGCCTTGTCCTACGTGCTGGACCTGCGCGACAACCCGGGCGGCTACCTGACGCAGGCGGTCGACATGGCCAGCCTGTTCGTGAAGAGCGGCACTATCGTGCAGATCCAGACGAAAGACGGCAAGAATGCGAAGTCGGCTACGGGCAATGTGGCTACCGACAAGCCTCTTGTGGTGCTGGTGAACGAGAATACGGCTGCGGCTGCCGAAGTGCTCGCCGCAGCCCTCCAGGAGAGCCAGCGCAGCACGCTGGTGGGCACCACGACGCTGGGCAAGGGGTCGGTGCAGGTGACGCGTGACCTGAGCTTCGGCGGGGCGCTGCGCTATACGGCTGCCTACTACTTGAGTCCGCAAGGTCGCGATATCAACGGCGTGGGTATCGTGCCGAACGTGACCGTTGGCCTCTCCGGCGATGCATCCCGCGACAACCAGAAAAGCCTGGCTTTGGAAACCGCCCAGTCCCTCGTGCGGGAATAGCGCCATGGCTCGCTCGCGGACGCATACGCGTCGGCATCCCCGTAGCAACCCGCGCGGCATCCTGTCGGTGCGCGGGGGCGGGTTTGGGTTCGTGCAAACGGATGCGGGAGCGTATTTTATACCTGAGTCGAAAATGGCGGGCGCTTTCGACGGCGATTTGGTAGAGGTGGCACCCCTGCCTCCGGCCGGAGCGAAGGGCAAGCAGCCCCATCAAGCGGGGCAGGGTAAGGTGCGTGCCTGCGACCAGCCGGCGGCGCGTATCGTGCGCGTGGTCGATCGTGCCCACGACACGCTTCTGGGCCGCTATGAGGTGGCCGAGCCTTTCGGCGTGGTCGTCCCCGAGGACCCGCGTATTCCCTATGATATCTTCACCATGCGCGCCGATCATCCGGACGTTTTAGACGGCTCTATCGTGCGTGTGCGCATCACGACGTTTCCCAGTCGCAATACCGCAGCAACCGGCGTGGTCGAGGAAGTCGTCAGTGCGGCGGGCGACGAGGACAGAGGCGTAGATCTCATCGTAGCGCGCCATAAGCTTGAGACCGAGTTTTCCGCAGGCGCGCTTGCCGAGGCGCACGCGGCGGTACTCGATGAGGAAGGCGCGCTGGAGGCGGGGTATCGCGATCTGCGAGGGCGCTTCGCACTGACCATCGACCCTGCCGACGCCCGCGACTTCGACGATGCGCTGTCGTTGGAGCGTGTTTCTGCCGATGGCTCCCAGCAGGCCGAGGACATACCTTTGGACGTTCGCGTAGTGGATGGGCGAGGCATCAAGGCGGCGGCGTGGCGGCTCGGGGTGCATATTGCGGACGTCTCATATTATGTGCCCTGGAATTCTTCACTTGACCTGGACGCGCGGCGGCGTGCTACCAGTGTGTACCTGGTCGATCGGGTTATTCCGATGCTGCCCGACGAGCTGTCGGGCGATCTGTGCTCGCTTCGTCCCGACGAGGTGCGCCGCACCATGACGGCCGACCTGTACCTGGACGAGGGCGCCCGGTTGGTGGGCTATGCTCTCTATCCAGCGCTTATCAAGTCGAATGCGCGATTGTCCTACGAGGAGGCGCAGGCGCTGCTTGAGGGGACCGAGGGCGACGCCTCTCTCGTCGGGCGACTCGAGGCCCTCTCGCACCTTGCCAAGCTGCGAGCTGCTGCTCGCCAAACAGCGGGAGGGCTTGATTTCGACACCGTCGAAGCCAAGGTCCGGCTGGACGCGGACGGGCATCCGACCGGCATCGACCTTCGGCAGAAAACCGACGCTACCTCGCTTATCGAGGAGGCTATGATCCTGGCGAACGAGACGGTGGCTCGGCACCTGCGTGCGGCGAAGTTCCCCGGTATCTTCCGGGTGCACGACAAGCCTTCTGCCGACAGCCTGGCGGCGCTGGTGCCGGTGTTTCAGGAATTTTCCTGGTTCAAGGATATCGACCAGAACCGGTTGGTAGCAGGAGACCCCTCTGCATTGGCCCAGGCGCTCGAGTACAGTCGCGGTCGCGCGGAAGGTGAGTTGGTGGCCACGCTTCTGCTGCGGGCTATGAAGCGGGCGGTGTACAGCCGGGACTGCGAGCCTCATTATGGGCTTGCAAGTGGGGCCTATACGCATTTTACTTCGCCTATCAGGAGGTATCCCGACCTGGTAGTCCACCGGATGCTGAAAGCCCACCTGATGCGACGTCCGGAGAAGTTCGACCAAGAGGTTGCGGCGCTGCCGTGGATAGCCGAGCATGCATCGAGCATGGAGCGGGTTGCTGAGAAGGCGGCCCGGGAGTCGCAGGAGCTCAAAATGGTCGAGTATATGGAAACTGAGGTGGGGTGTGCGTTCTCGTCGGTCGTATCGGGGGTGGCTACCTACGGCGTGTACGTCCGCTTGGACAATACGGCTGAGGGACTTGTTCCGCTGAGGTGCCTCGGGGCCGAGTATTTCTCCTATGATCCCGTGCTGCACCGGTTGACCGGGCAGGACACGGGCGTGGTCTATCGATTGGGGCAACGTCTGCCGGTGGTGCTGACGGCGGCAGACCCGCGCAGCGTCCGCCTTGATTTTCGTCCCGTGCGCGTGGGGCATTGAAACAGGTTCTCGTCGGAAGATTCCAGGTGATCGCGTGGGGCGCATAAGGGATAGGGCGAATCGGGTTGAATATGCGGAAGGATACCGTGGTTTCCCGCATAGCGAGCGTCATGCTTGATCCTGAGGGGCTGCAGCGGCCGTTCGCCGTGGCTGCTTCGTGTGCGCGAACAGAGGGCGCCGCTCAGTCGGGCCCCTGTTCGGGCTCGCCTTCCCCTTCGTCCTCGCATGACCATTTACTTTGATAGTCTAATTAAATGCGGTATGATGCGAAGCCACTATGAAAACGCAGGCAAGGGCGAGAGGTGCAGAGATGGATGCAAGGGTTCCGGCTGACGGGTCTGCTTATAGTGCGGCAGGCGAAGGCTCGCATGGCAATCGGATCGAACACGCTGCCGCAGGCGCTGTCCCGATTGCACTCCAGCGTGTTGAAGGCCGCACGTATGGCGGCGAGACGGCATTGCAGCGGCGGATGCAGCTAGACGACCTGCTGTCCAGTACGTTCAACTCCATTTTGCGCATCGAAGAGCGCTCGTTGGACAATCGCCTTACCCAGGGCCTTACTATTACCGAGGTCCACACTATTGTGGCCGTGGGGTTGCACGAGTGCAATCCCATGAACGTGGTGGCTGCGCGTCTGAATGTGACGCTGGCAACGTTCACTACGGCGGTGGCCAAACTGGTGGACAAGGGATTCATCGAGCGCACGCGCTCGGCCGACGACCGCCGCAAGGTTTTGGTGTCGCTGACCAAGAAGGGCCGCCAAGTGCTGCGAGCCCACAACCTGTTTCATCATCAGATGATCGACGAGGCGCTCGCAGGGCTGACTGAGGAAGAAGAGCAGGTATTCGCCAACGCCCTTGCGAAGGTGAAGTCGTTTTTTGACGCGCAGGAATAGCGATGAGCCAAGCGGTCTGTCTTGTGCCACCGTGCGACGCCGCTTGTCTTCCACTGCGTGCACGAGGGCTTCCTGCTTCCTCCTCAAGATGTTTCACGTGAAACATTTGTTCGTTTATGGATAGATGCCGTACTTCGTGCGCCTGAGAATTCCGAGCGTGGCACAGAGCGGTGCCGCGCAGTGCGTCTCTTACGTGCAACCTCTTACGTGCAAGGCGGGATCCCCCGCGCAGAAATTGCCGCGCAGAAATCGTGGAGGGACTTGCATTCGATTTCCTCTCCCCATAGTATTGT
>NZ_JAVWUP010000024.1:0-27851 GCF_036667095.1 Gordonibacter sp.
GCCCGGGCAACCGTCCGCTGAAGTCGCTCTCCGACATGCTCAAGGGCAAGCAGGGCCGCTTCCGCCAGAACCTGTTGGGCAAGCGCGTGGACTATTCCGGCCGTTCCGTTATCGTTGTCGGCCCGCAGCTGAAGCTGCACCAGTGCGGCCTGCCGAGCCAGATGGCGTTGGAACTGTTCAAGCCCTTCGTAATGAAGCGTCTGGTGGAGCTTGAATATGCTGCAAACATCAAGGCTGCAAAGCGCTCGGTTGACCGTGGCGCCAGCTACGTGTGGGACGTGCTCGAAGAGGTTATCACCGAGCATCCGGTACTGCTGAACCGCGCCCCCACGCTGCACCGTCTGGGCATCCAGGCCTTCGAGCCCACCTTGGTCGAGGGCAAGGCCATCAAGCTGCACCCGCTGGTCTGCACCGCCTTCAACGCCGACTTCGACGGCGACCAGATGGCTGTGCACGTGCCGCTGGGTGCTGAGGCTCAGTCCGAGGCTCGCGTGCTCATGCTTTCTGCCAACAACATCAAGTCGCCGGCTCATGGTCGCCCGCTCACCGTGCCGACGCAGGACATGATCATCGGCCTGTACTACCTCACGGCTGCGCGTGACGGCTTCGAGGGCGAAGGCCGTACGTTCATCGACTTCGACGATGCCATGAATGCCTACGATGCCCGTGCCGAGCTTGACCTGCAGGCTAAGATCTGGGTGCGCTTGAGCAAGGATACGCAGGTCGCCACCGCTTTCCATACGCTGGAAGAGCACAAGGCGGGCGAGCGTATCGAAACCACCATCGGCCGCATCACGTTCAACAACGTGCTGCCGGACGACTATTCGTACCTGAACTACGAGATGAACAAGAAGGAGATCGGCCGTCTGGTCGAGGACGTGTGCAACCACTACGACCTCTCCGACGTGCCGGCCATCCTGGACGGCTTGAAGGACGCGGGCTTCCACTACGCCACGCGCGCCGGCGTCACCGTGTCGGTGTACGATGCCACCGTTCCGCCGAGCAAGCCCGAGATTCTGGATCGAGCCGATGCGAAGGTCGCCGCCATCGACGAGGACTACGAGATGGGCCTCATGAGCCAGGAGGAGCGTCACAAGCAGGTCGTCGACGTGTGGAACGAAGCCAACGAAGAGGTCGGCGACGCCATGGCCGAGAACTTCGACAAGTTCAACCCCATCTACATGATGGCGTTCTCCGGTGCTCGAGGCAACATCAAGCAGATCCGCCAGTTGGCCGGTATGCGTGGCCTGATGTCCGACCCGAAGGGCGAGATCATCGACCGACCCATCAAGGCGAACTTCCGCGAGGGCCTGTCGGTGTTGGAATACTTCATCTCCACGCACGGCGCCCGTAAGGGTCTGGCCGACACGGCTCTGCGTACCGCCGACTCGGGCTACCTGACCCGTCGTCTGGTGGACGTGGCGCAAGACGTCATCATCCGCGAGATCGACTGCGGGACGACCGATGGCGTGCCGTACCCCATCTACAACGAGAAGGGCGACCTGGACGAGAACCTCATCGGTCGCTGCCTGTTGAACGATGCGGTTGCCAAGGATGGCACGGTGGTGCTGCTCGGAGGCTCGTATGTCACCTCCATGTCCCAGGTTCAGGCACTTGAGGATGCCGGTATCTTGGAAGTGGTCATCCGCACGGTCATGACCTGTCATGCCGAGAACGGTGTCTGCCAGAAGTGCTATGGTTGGGATTTGGCTACCAGTCGTCCGGTGAACATCGGTACGGCTGTGGGCATCATCGCGGCCCAGTCCATCGGCGAGCCGGGCACCCAGCTTACCATGAGAACGTTCCACACCGGCGGCGTCGCCGGCGAGGACATCACGCACGGTCTGCCCCGTGTCCAGGAGCTGTTCGAGGCCCGCAAGCCGAAGGGTATGGCGGTGCTCGCCGAGATCTCCGGCACCATGCAGATCGCGGGCGACAAGCAGTCCAAGACCATCACCATCCACGACCAGCAGGGCAACTTCCGCGAGTACGTGGTAAGCGCTCGCGCCCAGTTGCTGCCGGGCGTGGTAGACGGTTGCGAAGTGCATGTGGGCCAGCAGCTTACCAAGGGTTCGGTGAACCCCCACGACCTGCTGCGCCTGACCGATCCGAACGCTACGCTGCGCTATATCGTCAGCCAGGTCCAGGGCGTGTACGTGTCCCAGGGCGTGGATATCAACGACAAGCACATCGAGGTCATCTCGCGCCAGATGCTGCGCAAAGTGGCCGTGCTGGATGCCGGCGATTCCGACTACCTGCCGGGCCGCCAGGTGAACCGCTTCGAGTTCGAGGGCGTGGCCAATGCGCTCATCGCCGAAGGCAAAGAGCCTCCGGTAGGCCAGCCGTTGCTGCTGGGCATCACGAAGGCATCGCTTGCCACGGATTCCTTCCTGTCGGCCGCTTCCTTCCAGGAGACGACGAAAGTGCTCACCGATGCTGCCATCGAGGGCAAGACCGACCGTCTGGCCGGCCTCAAGGAGAACGTCATCATCGGCAAGCCGATCCCTGCCGGTACGGGCCTGTCTCGCTACCGCGAGGTGGGGCTTACCTATCGGGGCCGTCCGGTTGCCGGGGTGCAGGGCGAGAACCTGCCCGAATTCGCACCGGAAGCGCTCCGCGAGATCGAGGAGTTGCTGCCCCAGCCGCAGGATTGGTCGCTTGACGGCGATGGCTACCTGAACATGGGCACGAACTACGGCAGCTACTACAGCGGGCTTTCGCTGGGCCATCGCGGCCCGCAGCTGTCCGACGAGGATGCGCGCCTGTATATCTACGATGACCTGGGCGTGTCGCAGCGCTGGGCCAACAAGTTCAGCGAGGCCGGCATCGAGACGGTGGCCGATCTGGTGGGCCACACCGAGGAGGATCTGCTGCGTATCGAGGGCATCGGCGTGAAGGCTATCGAGGAGCTGAAGGAGGGTCTGACCGCCCACGAGCTGAACTACGTGATCGAGGATGACCTGGCTGCCACGAGCGACGACATGAGCCAGCTGCTCGACATGGTGTTCTCTCCGGATGACACCATCCTCATCGGCGGCGACGAGCCGGCGACCTTCAGTACCGAAGGCGAGGACATGTTGGGCGAGGCGCTGCCGCCCCGCTCCTACCAGCGCAACCTGGAGGAGCTGGATGCGCTGCTCGGCTCCGTAGGGTCGCTGGGCTTCGGCGTGACCAGCAAGGAAGAGGAAGCTGCCGCCAACGCGAACGACGGCGACGACTTCGAAGAATAGGATTTGATGCAAGAGGGGCGCGCGTGGCGCGCCCCTCTTGCTTGCCAAGCGATGTGCGCCCGGCAGGGGCGATAACTTGGCGGTGAAAGTCCGCTGTGGGCTTGGTAGTGGCCCTTTCGGGCCTTTTTGCTTACTAGTGCGAAAGGCAGCTCATGTCTCAAAAAACCTATCTTCCGACCGATGAAACACCGCCTCCCTCTCACATAGGGGCCACGCTCGAGTCGCTGGCCGGCACTATTGCCACGCGGCGCGAAGCGGGCGAGGAGAGCTATACCCACCGTCTGCTTACCGGCTCGGTCGACGACGTACTGAAAAAAGTGATGGAAGAGGCGGGCGAGGTGGCGCTGGCCGCGAAGGACGTCGAGTCGTGGGCGTGCTCTTCGCTGGCGGCTGCGTTGGCTGTCGAAGGCGATGCCGGGGTTGCTTCGGACGAGGGCTCCCTCGGGGTCGAGCTGCCGGCGGAATATTTCGATGCCGTTAATCATTTGCGCTATGAGACTGCCGATGTGGTATACCACCTTCTGGTGGTGCTGGAGCGCTTCGGCATCGATTTGGACGAGTTTGCGGCCGAGCTGAATAACCGTATGACGGACGACGAGCGTCCGCAGGGCGGGGTGCGCCTGCACGACGACTGCGTGAAGCGGGGCAACTAGAGGGCCCCGTGTTCTGCTGAACGGCGAAAACCTTGACTTTGTTGGACCTGCTAGTGAAAGAGGATTACTGTGGCACGTCTTTTCGGGACCGATGGCGTTCGCGGCGTTGCGAACACAGAGCTTACGTGCGATCTGGCCTTCAAGCTGGGTCAAGCGGCAGTGGCATTCAAGGGCAAGACCATTTTAGTGGGCAAGGACACCCGCCTTTCGGGCGATATGCTGGAGTCGTGCGTTGCGGCCGGCATCATGTCGATGGGTGGCACGGCGCTCCTGGCGGGGATCATTCCCACGCCGGCGATCGCATTGCTGGTGCGCGAACTGCATTGCGATGGCGGCATCGTCATCTCGGCTTCGCACAACCCGCCTGAGTACAACGGCATCAAGCTGTTCGATGGACAGGGCTTCAAACTGCCCGATGTCGTCGAGGACGAGATCGAGGCATTCGTGGCCCGCGGCGGTGCGGCACCCGATGAGCTGCCGGGGGGTGATGCGGTAGGTGTGGCGTTGCCCGTAGATGATGCGGTCGAGCTCTACATCGCGCACGCTGTCTCGACGGTTACCGGCGAGGGCATCGACTTTGCGGGCTTGAAGGTGGCGCTCGATGCGGGCCACGGGGCCTCGTGCCTGACGAGTGCCGAGGCGCTGCGTCGCCTAGGTGCCGAGGTCGTAGCGATCAACGAGGACTTCGACGGCACCGACATCAATGTGAGCTGCGGATCGACCCACCTGGGGCCGGTGCGCGCTTTGGTGACGGAGATCGGAGCCGATGTCGGCATTGCCCATGACGGCGATGCCGATCGCGTCATGCTGGTAGATGCACAGGGCAATGAGATCGATGGCGACATGGTGGAAGCGGTATGCGCCATCGACCTGCATCAACGAGGCCTTCTGGACGGCAATACCGCCGTATCTACGGTCATGTGCAATCTGGGACTGGTCCACGCTATGCGTGAGGCGGGCATCGAGCTGATCCAGACGAAGGTGGGCGACCGCTATGTGCTGGAAGCCATGCGCGAGGGCGGCTTCGTGCTGGGCGGCGAGCAGAGCGGCCACATGATTTTACTGGAGCACAACTCGACGGGCGATGGGCTGGTCACGGCATTGCAGTTCTTGGCTGCGTGCAGGCGAGCCGGTAAGTCGGTCGCCGAGGCCGCGTCGGCTATGACGCGTTTCCCCCAGACGCTCATCAACGTGCGCGTGGGAGACAAGCATGCCTTGGACGGCAACGACGCCGTCGCCGCTGCCGTCGCCGCCGTCGAAGCGGAGTTGGGCGACGACGGCCGCGTGCTCATCCGTCCGAGTGGCACCGAGCCGGTTGTGCGCGTGATGGTAGAGGCCGCCAGTGCCGAAGACGCACAACGCCATGCGCAGGCAATTGCCGCCGTTGTGGAGCGCGAGGTCTAAATCAGCGTAGGAACCATGCCAGCACGCGCACGAGCAGGCTCGGCTTGCGCCCGCGCTGGCCGCCCTGCGCGGGCGAGATGATTATTTCCTGCTCGGTGGGCTGGCCCGCTGCGGCAGGCGGCTGCTCGATCTCGTCGGCCTCGAGGACGTCTGGATGCGGTTGTCCGATGGCATCGCGTGTGCTGTCCGCATCGCGCGCGGCAGCAGCGGCGTGGGCTGCGGCGGCGACAGTTTCTGCCGCTGCTGCCAGCGCTTCGGCTTCGTGCGCTACAGCTTCGGCTGCGGCTTCGACGGCAGGCACGGGCTCCTGAGGCGTGCGCGGCTGCTCTTTCACGTTCCTGCGCAGGGTGGCTTCGCGCGCTGCCGCGCTCTCGGCCGCCTCGAGGCGACGTTGCTGGGCTTGCCTGATGAAGAGCTCCTGCGAGTCGAATAGCGGGGCGGTGCCGCCGTCCTTCTCTTCGGCGAAGAATCCCAGCGGCGTATAGCTTTTGTCGGGCAGCAGCTCGCGCAGCTTCGCCGTGTCGCTCATGCTGATATCCAGGTAGCCCAGTACCTCTTCGCGCAGGTCCTCGTTCAGTATCGGCCAGGCTATCTCGATGCGCTTGTCCATGTTGCGCGTCATGAGGTCGGCGCTCGACAGATACAGCTTCATGCTCTCGCGCGGGCCGAACCCGTAGATGCGGCTGTGTTCCAGCAGCCGCCCGACGATGGACACGACGCGCACGTTCTCGGTGAGGCCCTCCAGGCCCGGTACGATGCATGAAATGCCGCGTACGAACAGCGTCACGGGAACGCCCGCCTGCGATGCCTCGACGATCTTCTCGATGATATCTTTGTCGGTGATGGAGTTCGTCTTGAAGAACAGCCCGCACGGCTCGCCGGCTTGCGCACGGTCCATCTGAGTCTGTATGCCTGCGACGATCATAGGCTTGATCTGCAACGGCGCCACCCAGAGGATGTCGTAGTTGTCCGACGTGTTCTCCAGCCCCATGTTGCGGAAGAACTCGACGGCATCGCGTCCGATGGTCTTGTCGCAGGTGATGAACGACAGGTCGGTATAAAGCCGCGCCGTCTTCTCGTTGTAGTTGCCGGTTCCCAACTGTGTGATGTGCTGCAAACCGTTCTCGGTTTGGCGGGTGATGCAGCAAATCTTGGAGTGCACCTTGAAGTCGCGGAAGCCGTAGATGACATTGCAGCCCGCCTGCTCGAAGCGTTGCGACCACTCGATGTTGTTGCTCTCGTCGAAGCGGGCGCGCAGTTCGAACAGCGCCGTAACCTCTTTGCCCATTTCGGCAGCGGCAATGAGGGCTTCGGCCAGATGAGACTGGCTTGCCAGGCGGTACAGCGTGATCTTGATGGAGATAACGGCAGGGTCGTTTGCGGCTTCTCTCAGCAGCTGTACGAAGGCGTCCATCGACTCGTAGGGGTAGGACAGCAGCGTTTCGCGTTCGGTCACCTGCTCGATGATGGTGCGGTTGCGATCCAGGCATGCGGGCCACTGCGGCGAGAACGGCGGGTTCGTCAACGCCGCGCGTTCCTTCTCGGGTAGGCGTGCCGCCAGTCCGAACGTGTAGCTCAGGTTGAGGGGCACAATGGTGGAGTACATCTGATGGGGCTTCAGGTTCAGGCGCTCCAGCAGAAGACCCTCGATCGTCGAGGAGAGCGGCCGCTCGCTCTCCAGCCGTACGGGGGCCAGCCGTGCGCGTTTCTTCAGGATGCGCTTCATGTGGTCGCGGTAATCCTCGTCGTTCTCGTCGATGCCCTCGTTGGCGTCGAGGTCGGCATTGCGCGTGACGCAGATCACGTTCGTATGCTTCACCGTGTACATGGAGAATATCTCGGCGGCTACCATCTCCAGCGCGTGTTCCAACAGGACGAACTGCAGTCCTTTGCCGGGCAGCTCGATGACGCGCGCGCACTGGCGCGGCAGGGGCACCAGGCCCAGCGTTACGCCTTCGGCTCCCAGGTTCTTCGCCTTCTTGGGTTCCTTGACGCCGTCTTTCTTCTTGGCGTCGGCAACGCTGAGGCGCACTACGACGTACAGGGCGCCGTTTTCCAGGTGGGGGAAGGGGTGGCGTGCGTTGATGATCTGCGGTGACAGGAACGGCATGACGTTGTCGCGCACGTAGGTGGTCAAATAGGAGCGCTGAGCTTCGTCCAGTTCGTCAGGATGCAGGTTGCGCACACCTCGTTCGCCGAGCAGCCGGCGGACCTCTTCGTAGGTGCGTTCCTGGATCGGGTACAGCTCGCGGCAGCGTGCGTACACCGCTTCCAGCTGTTCGGCCGGCGTCATGCCTGATTTCGAGTCGATGATGTGCTTCTTGACCAGCGACAGGTCGGTCAGGCTGCCCACGCGCACCATGAAGAACTCCTGCAGGTTGCTCCAGAAGATAGAGATGAAGTTCAAGCGCTCCAGCAGCGGCACCGTCTCGTCGGCGCCTTGGTCCAGCACGCGTTCGTTGAACGTCAGCCAGGACAACTCGCGGTTCTGCATATAGGGGGCAGCCTTCGGTTCCTTGGGCGCTGCGGCTTCTGTTTGCGGAGCGGTTTCAATCGTCGGTTCTACGTGGGCGTTCATGTGCCTCTCCCTTCCGTCGGAATCCTCCGTTGCGCAGATGTGTTCTTCCCGTGCGCAACGCCCGTGCTTGGCGAGTGTCGGCGAGGTGCGGAGCATCAGCCCAGCACACGCTCGATAAGGTAGCCTTCGCGCACGCCGTACTTGCATATCTCCAAAAGCTCGCAGTCCAAGCTGTCCATGAGCGCGCTCAAAACGAGGCACCCGGGGGTGATCGTGTGGATGCGCTCGGCCGATGCCTTCAGCGCCAGATGCGCGAACGCATCGGGGTTGGTACGGCACAGGTCAAGTATCTCACGAATGCCCTCTGCCGTCATGGTCTTCGGGCGGACGTTTTCGCCGAAAACCTGCGCATGCATCTTTG
The DNA here is from genome assembly GCF_036667095.1 of Gordonibacter sp. Lineage (NCBI taxonomy): Bacteria > Bacillati > Actinomycetota > Coriobacteriia > Eggerthellales > Eggerthellaceae > Gordonibacter > Gordonibacter sp. The sequence continues at coordinate 8,227 of NZ_JAVWUP010000024.1, forward strand.
CAGCTGCGCGCACGCTGCCGCCGATGCCGTACATCACCGGCGAGCGATAGGTTTTCGGGTTCGGCAGGGTGGCCAGCTTCGCGCAAAATGCGTTTACGATGGCATCCATCTCGTTCGGCGCGGGTAAAATGCCTTGTACGAACGTCGTGTAGGATGACAGCGAACCCTGGCCGATGCTCACGTTGTCGAAGTCGTGTCCGCCCTCGATGCGGGTGAGTTCAGTAGAGCCTCCGCCTATGTCCACCAGCGTGCCGTGCTCGATAGTGCGGTCGCAAGTGGCGCCTGCAAACCCGAGGTGCGCTTCGTCGCGCGCCGATAACAGCGAGAGGGTCAGTCCCGTGGCCGCCTCGATGGTGGCTACGGCGTCGTTGCAGTTCGAGGCGTTGCGCAGTACCGCGGTGGCGAACACGTCGATGCGCTTGCAGCCGAAATACTGCGCACGTTTGGCATGTCCCTTCAGCACGTTCACGGCGCGTCGCACCCCGGCTTCGGAGAACGCCCCGTCTACGACATAGGCGGCCAGCCCCGCCATGACCTTGTCGTTGATGAGGCTTTTGAAGTCGCGGTTCGTGTAGGCGGCCAAGCGGTCGTTCTTCACCTCGTATACGACAAGGCGAACCGAGTTCGACCCCAAGTCGACTACGGCGTAGTTGGGCATGCGCGCTCCTTCGCTTTTCGGTGCTGCTGACAGGTTCGCCAGGCGGCTTTCCTTCTATTCTAGGCGACCTTGCGCACGGGCGGCCCTTCGCGCTTTTATTGGAACGCATATTTTACTTTTCAGCCCGCGATCGGCTTTTCGCGCGAATCGGGAGGCGGGGGATGCTGTGTTATGATGGAATCTCGTTCCCTCGGGGAAAGGATGCTTCTATGCTCGAGTCAGTCGACTTTACCCGCCCCTCGCTGACGAAAGAGGAATACAAGCCGCAGCGCGACGCGCTTATGAGCGAGCTGGTGGTGCTGCAGCAGCAGGCGCACAAGCGAGGCGTGGGGCTGGTGGTGTTGTTCGAGGGCTGGAACGGCGCTGGCAAAGGCGGCCGCATCTCGGATCTTATGTACAACCTTGACGCGCGTGCCACCAGCGTGCACGTTACCGAAGACCTAGATGTCGGTGCCGCGCGCGAATTCGTGGGCACCGCCTATGGCGTAACGGACTTCTATCCTCTCATGCAAGAATTCTGGCAGGCTTTGGGGCCGCGCGGTGCCATTACCTTTTACGACCAGGGTTGGTACACGGCCGCCATGCAGCATCTGCTGTACGGCGCTTACGGCGAGATTGCGTTGGAGGACGTTAAAACGGGCAAAGCCAAGAAGAAGGTGTCGGCGCTGGCCGAGCAGCCGGCCGACGAGCGTCATACGGACTTGCTGCATTGCCACCTCACCTCGGCAGCCAGCTTCGAGCAGCAGCTCGTCGACGATGGCTATACGGTGGTCAAGTTCTTCGTTCACGTGTCCCAAAAGGCGCAGAAGAAGCGCCTCGAGCGCCTGTATGACGATCCGGCAACCCGGTGGCGCGTCAGCAAGAAGAAGCTGACGAGCGTGCGCAACTACCCCCAGGCTTATCGCCTGTACGACTACCTGCTAGAAGGCAGCAACTTCTCCTGTGCGCCGTGGCATGTTGTGAACGGCGAGGACAAGCGGGCGGCGAACCTGGCCATCGCCCAGACGCTCGTGGAGGCCCTGCGCAAGGCGCTGGCCGCCCAGCCTGACGACGATGCTGTGGCTGCTGCGGCAAAGGCCCAGGCGAACTCGGCGAGTCTGCTGGAAGAGGCAGCACAGGGTGACCGCACCCCCGAGCAGGAGGAGGCTGTGCGCACGTCAGCCCAGGCCGAGGCGGCTACCGCTCGAGCGCGGGCACCGCGGGCCTCGAAGTTTCCCATCGTGGAGGACTTTCCGCGCATCGATCGCGTGGACCATGCGCTGTCGCTCGGTCTGCTCGACTACAAAAGCGAACTGAGGATACAGCAGGATCGCCTGAACCGGCTGGAAATGGAGATGTACCAGAAGCGCATTCCGCTCATGATCATGTACGAAGGATGGGATGCGGCAGGGAAGGGTGGCAACATCAAGCGCGTGGCCCAGGCGCTTGACGCGCGGGCCTACACCGTGTTCCCGAGCCCTGCACCCACGAGGCCCGAGCTGATGCACCCGCATCTGTGGCGCTATTGGACGCGTCTTCCGAAAGCGGGGCATGTGGGTATCTACGACCGCAGCTGGTACGGGCGTGTGCTGGTCGAGCGCGTTGAAGGCTTTGCCACGCCGAGCGAATGGGGCCGTGCTTACGACGAGATTAACGAGTTCGAGCGCGAGTTGGTACGATGGGGCGCTATTCTGCTGAAGTTCTGGGTCGACGTAAGCCAAGACGAGCAGCTGAACCGGTTCCGCGACCGTGAGCAGGACCCCGCCAAGCAATGGAAGATCACCGACGAGGACTGGCGTAACCGCGACAAGTATCCCCCGTATAAAGCTGCTATCGACGACATGTTCCGCCTGACGTCCACGTCGTTTGCCCCTTGGATCGTGCTTGAGAGCGATGACAAGCATTACGCGCGGGTAAAGGCCTTGAAAATAATCAATGACGCGCTTGAGGCGCGCTTGCGCGAAAACTGAGATAGCGTTAACATGTGCAGATGCTATGAAGCAAAAGACTGCGCACTGCTGCGCATGAACAAAGGGGTACCGTTATGACATTGTTTGGGATGACCGTTCCTATGGAGGCTATCTGGGTCATCGTGGCCGTCATCGTCCTCGTCATCGTCGTGTTCATCGCGAAGGGCTTTTTGGACGAGATGAAGAAGAAGTAGAATCGTTCTCGGCTGGGGCTTTGGCATCGGCCGTGAAGATATGAGCGTTTTCACGGCATCACGCCCTCCTTTCCGGGGGCGTTTGCTTATTATGGTAACGGTCTGGAAACGAAGAGCGGTGCTTGTTTCGACAGGGCGCTCCTTCGTCCAACCGAGGAGGACAGTATGGCCGATCAACAACAATATCCTGGCTCGCCGCGTGGTCGTCACGCGCAGCAGGGCGACGCTCGGCCTGCCTCGCCTCAGCCCGCGTCCCAGCACCGCGACCCCCCGGCGGCGCAGCGGGACCCGCGGCAGCCTGCCCCGCGCCCCGCTGCGCCGCAGGGCGCTCGTTCGGGCGCGCAGCAGCAGGGACGCCGCCCGACGCAGGATGCTGCCGTACAGGGACGCCGCCCGACGCAGGGTGCTGCCCCACAAGGACGTCGTCCGGCTCAGGGGGCTGCCCCACAAGGGCGTCCGGGCCAAGGCGGTCGTCCGCAGGGCTATGCTCCCGCACCCCGCCAGGGCGCGATGGTGCCGGCAACGTCTCGGGTAGCCGGCGGGCGACATAACCCTGCCGGTGATTTCGGCAAAAAGAAGAAGAGTCCTTGGCGTATCGTGTTCTGGATCGCACTGGTGGTGCTGGTGGTGTCGCTTGCGGCGCTCGGAGCTATCGCATTTAGCTACTGGCAGGGCCAGAGTGCCTACGATTCCCTTGCCGAGGAAGTATTCACGCCTCCAGCAGACATTGAGGGTGCCTCGTTGGCCGACCTTACCGTGGACTGGGACAAACTGAAGGCGAAGAACCCCGATACCGTAGGGTGGGTGTACATCCCCGGCACGACGGTGAACTATCCTATCGTGCATACCACCGACGACGAGAAGTACCTCACAACCGACTTCGACGGCAAGCAGACCTGGGGTGCCACCTACGGCACCATCTTCCTGTCGGCGGCCAACGCAGCGGACTTTTCGGATGCGAACAGCATCATATACGGCCACCACCTGAACAACGGCTCCATGTTCGCCGACATCGCGGGCTTCGAGGATGCTGCGAAGTTCAATGCCAGCCGCACGGTGTATCTGCTGACACCTCAGGGTAACTATAAGTTGAAGACTTTCTCCCTCGTGCATGTAGCGGCTGACGACCCGTTGGCCCAGACGGCATTTGCCAGCAACGAAGAGCTTGCGTCCTACGTGCAGGACAAGGTGGACCGTTCGGTTGCGGTGGCATCCGATATTCCGGCTGTTGCCGACCTTAACCGTATCTTCTCGTTCGCCACCTGCGACAACCTTCCCAGCGACGGGCGATTTGTTCTGTTCTCGTACATCGCCGAATCGACCGTTGCAGGCGTTGTGCCGGTAGGCGCTGCTGCAGCACCCGAAGCCGATACGGTTGATCCGGCTGCTGCCGAAGCTGTGGGAGATTCCGCAAAGGAGACCGCTGCATGAGCACTTCCGCATTTCCGGGAGAGCGTCCTGACCGCCTCGAGGAGGAATGCGCCGTGTTCGGGGTGTTCGCGCCCGGCGAGGACGTTGCGCGCATGACCTGCTTCGGCCTGCAGGCGTTGCAGCACCGCGGGCAGGAGAGCGCCGGCATTGCCGTTGGCGACGGTGATACCATCATGGTGGCGAAGGATCTGGGCTTGGTGACCCAGGTGTTCGACGAGGCCAGCCTAGCGGCACTTGACGGCTATGTGGCTGTGGGCCACGCGCGTTATTCCACCAGCGGTGCCGCCGCTTCGTGGGAGGCCGCGCAGCCCCATATCTCCGCTATCGACGAGGTGCTCATCGCGCTGGCACACAACGGCACCCTAGTCAATACCAACGAAATGCGTGCGCGCCTGGTGGGTGAAGGCGTGCAGTTCCGCTCGGGCACCGACAGCGAGGTGCTGGCCAAGGCTATCGGCCAGGTGACGCAGGAAACCCATCATCTGCGCAACGGTATCCGCCGCGCTATGGAGGTCGTCACCGGGGCCTATGCCGTGGTGTTGGCGAGCCCCGATTCGCTTTATGCATTCCGCGACCCGAACGGCATTCGCCCGCTGTGCATCGGCCAGTTGCCCGACGAACGAGGTTGGGTCGTGTCGTCGGAAACCTGCGGTTTGGACATCGTGGGGGCCTCGTACGTGCGCGACGTCGCGCCGGGCGAGATCGTGCGCTTCAATGCCGCCGGCATGACGGCCGAGCAGGGCGTCCCCGCGCTCAAGCCGGCGGCCTGCATCTTCGAGTACGTCTACTTCGCCCGTCCCGACAGCGTTATCGACGGGCAGAGCGTCTACCAGGCGCGCCGCAACCTAGGCCGTATTCTGGCCCAAGAGGCGCCCGTCGGGGCCGATCTGGTGCTGGGTGTGCCCGACTCGGGCGTGCCTTCCGCCATGGGCTATGCGGCTGAAAGCGGCATTCCGTATGCTGACGGCATCGTGAAAAACCGCTATGTAGGCCGTACGTTCATCCAGCCCACCCAAGCCATGCGCCAGCTGGGCATTCGCCTGAAGCTGAACCCGCTACCTTCGGTTATCCGCGGCAAGCGCCTGGTCGTCATCGACGACAGCATCGTGCGCGGCAATACCTCCAAGCAACTCGTGCAGATGCTGCGCGATGCGGGGGCGGCTGAGGTGCATTTGCGCATCGTGAGCCCCGAGGTGCTCTGGCCGTGCTTCTACGGTATCGACACCGATACGCGCGATCAGCTTATCGCTGCCACCATGACGCTTGAGCAGATGAACGAGTGGATCGGTTCGGACTCGCTGGCATTCGTCTCGCTCGACGGCCTGCGCGCCTCCGTTCCCGACGTGAGTCACCCGGGTTTTTGCGAGGCGTGCTTCAGCGGGGATTATCCCGTGAACATCCCCGAGGCGATGGCGAAGAAAAGCAACCTTGACGCGAGGTGCTCCGATGGTCGGAGTGCCGAAGCGCCTCTCTAGCACGAACGATGCCGCACGTGCGGCTGGCAGGTACATGCAGGACCGGCTGTGAGCGCGCCGGTTTCGACGGAAGGGTACAGGAATGACCGAGAGAATCACCGTAAGCGCCGCCCAGCAAAACGATGGGCCCTCTATGCCCAGTTGGGTGAATGAAGATTCACTGACATACGCTCAGGCGGGTGTCGATACGGCCGAGGGAGCGCGTGCGGTCGATGCCATCAAGGGCGTGGTGCGTGACACGTACCGTCCCGAGGTGGTGGGCGATATCGGTGGATTCGGCGGCTTGTTCTCCATTGGCGCCGCCAAGGACATGGTCGATCCGCTGCTGGTCAGCGGCACCGACGGCGTGGGCACGAAGCTGAAGGTGGCCCAGATCGCCGGCGAGCACGGCACGGTCGGCATCGACCTGGTGGCCATGTGCGCAAATGACATCCTGGCAACGGGTGCCGAGCCGCTGTTCTTTTTGGATTATGTGGCCATCGGCAAGCTGAAGGCAGAGGCAGTGGCCGAGATCGTCAAGGGCATCGGCGAGGGCTGCAAGCAGGCGGGGTGCGCGCTTATCGGCGGCGAGATGGCCGAGCATCCCGGCGTCATGGACCCGGACGATTACGACCTGTCCGGTTTCTGCGTGGGCTTGGTGGACCGTGCGGCGATGCTGGACCCTGCGGCGGTACGCGAGGGTGATGTGCTGGTGGGCCTGGCCTCGAGCGGCCTGCACTCCAACGGCTACTCGCTGGCCCGCAAGGTATGCGTCGAGGGCAAGACTCACTACGAGCTGCGCATCGAACGCGAGGAGCTGGGCGGTCGCAGCCTGCAAGACGCGCTTTTGGAGCCGACGCGCATCTATGTGAAGCCGGTTCGCGCCGTGCTGGACGCATGCGAGGGTGCCGTGCATGCGCTTGCGCATATCACGGGTGGCGGCATCAGCGAGAACTTGGACCGTGCGTTGCCGAAGAACGTGGATGCCCAGGTAGACTTGGGTACGTGGCCGATTCCTCCCATCGCGAAGTTCGTGTGTGATGCCGCGCACCTCGACGAGGCGGAGGCGCTCAAGACGTTCAACATGGGCCTCGGCATGGTCCTTATCGTCGATGCCGCTCGTGTTGACGAGGTGGAGGACGCGCTCTCCCAAGCGGGCGAGAAGACGTTTCGCGTAGGCAGCATCGTGGCCGGAGACGGCAAGGTGCGCTACGCCAACGATGGCAAGCTGTACAGCTGCGAAGCAGAATAGGAGAGTGCCGGTGACCTCGCCGCTTAAAATAGGCGTGCTGCTGAGTGGCGGTGGCACGAACCTGCAGGCCATTATCGACGCGGTGGCGAACGATGGGCTGCCGGTCGACATCGTGAAGGTGGTGTCCTCGCGCCCCGATGCGTATGGCATCGAGCGGGCGCGGGCAGCGGGGATTCCCGTGACGGCGCTCAACCGCGAGGTGTATGCCGATACGCAAGCCGCTGACGCGCGCATCGTGGCCGAGCTTCGAGAAGCCGGTGCGGAATATGTGGTCATGGCAGGCTATATGCGCAAGGTGACACCGGTCATGTTGGAGGCGTTTCCCGACCGGGTTTTGAACTTGCATCCTGCGCTGCTGCCGTCGTTCAAGGGCGCGCACGCTATTGACGATGCCTATCATACGGGCGTGAAGGTGACGGGCATTACCGTGCACTTCGCGAACGAGGACTACGACAAAGGTCCTATTGTGGCGCAACGCGCAGTCGAAGTGAGGGAGGGCGATGCTCTGGAGGATCTAGAGGCTCGCATTCACGAGATCGAGCACGTGTTGTATCCGGAGGTTCTGCGCTTGCTGGCCGAAGGTCGGGTAAGCGTGGGCGAAGACAGGAAGGTGCACATCCTATGATCAGGGACGTTCTTGCTTCAATAGTGGAAGACTTGCAGGTAGGGAAGGTTCCGGTGCTGAGCGCCGACGACTTCCCGTGCTTTTCGGCAACGGCGACGGAGGGCAATGAGCATGTGGACCCGTCGTATCTGGACGTAGTGGCCGCCAGCCTGACCGAAGCCGACATTCCCACGTTCGAGCGCGCTCTGCGCGCCATCGACGAGGGCGACCTGGCGTGGCTCGGCTTCAAGATCGTCTACGACGGTGCCGGGGCCGTGTCCAACACCGACAACGAGGTGACGAAGAAGTACGGCGAGGTGGGCTCGGCCGACGGCGAGCCGCTCGTGTTCTTCTGCAACGACGCCAAGGAGATCGTGGCCGGGCGCGCCTACACGCCGCGCGACACGTTCCAGATGAAGGACGTCACGCGCGGTCCCTCGATGCACAACGAGCAGTTCCCCGGCCTCACGTGGGCGAGCGTGGCGCTGTTCGACCAGGTGCACGTATGGCTGCTGGGGGCGTCCGACGCTGCAAGTGAAGTGGCGGCGCTGGCCGACCACGTGGGCTTCGCGGTGACGGTTGTGGACTACGACCCGTCGTTCGTGAGTGAGCAGCGCTTCCCGCAGGCCAAGCGCATCGTGCTTGCGGGCGGCAACTTCGACGCACTTGACCAGATGGCTTGTGCGCCTGAAGACTACGTGTGCGTGCTCACGCGCGGGCACATGTTCGACCCCGAGGGCTGCGTGTGGGCGGCCAAGCACCATGCCCACTACATCGGCATGATGGGCTGCGCCGGCAAGAACGACCGTGTGCACGAGTTAGTGCTGGCCGCGGGTGCCGCCGAGGCGGATTGGGAGCGCGTCAAGCGCCCCATCGGCCTCAAGTTCGGCGCGAAGACGCCAGCCGAGCTGGCTATCGCCATCGTGGCCGAGCTGGTGGACGTGCGCTACCGTCAGCGCTACAGCGACGAGGCGCGCGAGCGCCACGAGAAGAGCTTGGGGCGCTAAGTCCTCCCTAAGTCCGTTTCCCGCCGCAGATCGGCGGGTTTGCCATAGCAGGGCGGTAATCAACCAGAAGGGATGTAAGACCATATGAGCAATCCGAAAGTGAAGCGCGTGCTCATGTCCGTTACGGACAAGAGCGGCATCGCTGAGTTTGCCCGCACGTTGGTGGACGAGTTCGGCGCGGAGGTCATCTCCACGGGCGGCACGGCACGCGCTCTCAAGGATGCCGGCGTGCCCGTCACGCCCATCGACGACGTGACGCAGTTCCCTGAGATGATGGACGGTCGCGTGAAGACGCTGCACCCGCGCGTGCATGGCGGCCTGTTGGCCAAGCGCGACAATGCCGACCACATGGCCCAGGCGGCCGAACACGGCATCGAGATGATCGACATGGTGGTGGTGAACCTCTACGCCTTCGAGAAGACGGTGGAGGGCGGTGCCGACTTCGGCACGTGCATCGAGAACATCGACATCGGCGGCCCGTCCATGCTGCGCTCCGCCGCGAAGAACTTCGAGAGCGTGGCCGTGGTCACGCGCCCGGCCAGCTACGATGCCATCCTGAGCGAGATGCGCGCCAACGACGGCGCCACGACGCGCGCCACGCGCGCCAAGCTGGCCTTGGACGTGTATCAGACGACGAACGCCTACGATGGTGCCATCGCTGCCTGGATGGCCAGCCAGCTTGAGGGCGAGGGCGATGCCAGGTTCCCCGCCGACCGCACGCTGCGTTTGTCGAAAGTGCAGGATCTGCGCTACGGCGAGAACCCGCACCAGAGTGCTGCGTTCTACCGCCGCGACGCCTTCGCGGGCGCCGAGCACAGCCTGGCCCATGCCAAGCAGCACCAAGGCAAGGAGATGTCGTACAACAACTATCTCGACACTGATGCCGCTTGGGCCGCCGTGCGCGAGTTCGAAGGCCCGGCCTGCGTTATCGTGAAGCACCTCACACCCTGCGGCGTGTGCCAGGACGACGACCTCGTGGCCGCCTATCAACGTGCTCACGCGTGCGATCCGGTGAGCGCCTACGGCGGCGTCATGGCGTTCAACCGCCCCGTGACGTCGGATGTGGTGGTGGCTATCTTCGACAACAAGCAGTTTGTCGAGGTCATCATCGCGCCCGAGTTCGCGGGCGACGCACTGGACATGTACAGCGCCAAGAAGAACGCGCGCCTCTTGTCCACGGGCGGCGTGAACCCGGCCGGCGGGGAAGTGGAGTACCGCTCCGTCGAGGGCGGCCTGCTCGCGCAGGATTCCGATGCCGTGGCCGAAGACGTGGCGACGTTCACCGTGCCCACGAAGCGCCAGCCCACGGACGCGGAGATGGACGAGCTGCTGTTCGCCTGGAAGGTGTGCAAGTCCATCAAGTCCAACGCCATCTGCATCACGAAGGACCATGCGACCATGGGCGTGGGCGGCGGCCAGCCGAACCGCGTGAACTCCGCGCGCATCGCCGTGGAGCAGGCGGGCGAGAAGGCCAAGGGCGCCGTGGCGGCTTCCGACGCGTTCTTCCCGTTCCGCGACGGCTTCGATGTTCTGGCCGAGGCGGGAGTCACGGCCGTTATCGAGCCGGGCGGCTCGATCCGCGACGAGGAGGTCATCGCCGCAGCCGACGAGCAGGGCGTGGCCCTCGTGTTCACGGGGCATCGCCACTTCCGCCACTAGTTCAGCTCCGGGTCCCGGCGGCATTCGACCGTCGGGACCCGTCAACGATGTGGGCGATTCGTTGCTTGCGGCAGCTGCGCTCGACCCCTACACCGATGGTGTGAGCGTGGATAGCGGGAACATACCAAGAGCAGTACGGGTTGCAGGCAAGCGCGCGAGGCGTTGGACGCGTGCGCCCTACGAACGGCTTTGCGGCACAGCGGCGAGTGTTCGCCGGCGTGTGGCTCAGCGACGTGCAGGGCTTCATGGCGCAAGGTGCTTCGGACCAGTTGAATTCCCGCCGCCCGTGGATATTTCGTTACGGAAAGATGACGGCGCAGTACCGGACGCATGACGGTTGCGCCCCGTCGGTATAGTGGGGGCATGAAAAAATCAGAGGCACTTAACATATTGGGATTGTCCGATGGCGCAACCGACGACCAGGTAAAACAAGCTCACCGCAAGCTGGTCATTGCGCATCATCCGGACAAGTTCCCCCTGGACTCCCCCGAGCGTATCGATGCCGAAGAGCTGACGAAGCGGATCAACGAATCGCGTGACGTGCTGTTGAGCCGCTCGTGGACGCCCGAATTCGACCCTCGTCGCGATGCGCGCCCTTATGCGGGCAACCCCTACGCGCACCCCGGCTACTCCTCTCCGTACGGCAGTCCGGCGGGCCGCCCGCACGGTGGCGAGCAGGATCCCTTTGCCAGCTGGCCGTTCGGGCAGGGTCAAGGTCAAACCGCCTATGTTTGGACTTCATGGGACGATGCGGGGACGACCGGTGCCGGCGCCAATCCCTTCGATCCCTTTGCGCCGTTTCGTGCGGCGGTGCCCCAGAAAACGCCGCAGGAGGTGCTGGCCGAAGCTGCCCGCGACCTCAAGTCCGAAGTACTGGTCGTGGTACTAAAAGCGGCCGTGCTCGGCGTGGCCGCCTTGCTCGGCACGGTGGCTACGGGGCTGTTCTTCTACGTGGTGGTGTCGGTGGTCTATGGCCTCTGGAAGCGTTTGGGCTCGTGCCTGATTGGGCTGATCGTGCCGCTGGCACTGGTGTTCGCCCCGCTCGTCTTTTCCATTGCGCCGCGGGCGGGTGCCGTGACCATGGGGCTGGGTCTGGCTTTTGCCGTTGCGCTGCTGTTCGACTTTTCGAACCTGCGCAAGCGCATTACCGTGTACCGCGCCGCCCGGAAGGCCGCTGCATAAAGGCAACGCCCTGCTGCGCATGGAGGTGCTGCGGTGCTCCGATGTCTGGAAAGACTGCGCAACGTCAGGGCTTCGTTGTCTCGAAAATCCGCTGTGCGATCGCGGCCTGTCCCTGCTGAGAGGCCGTCGCGCAACGGGAGCGTACCGATGCCCGGACGGGTCGATTCCGGTGCCGCGATGCGCCTTGCGGTCGTGGTATACTGAGCGACTGACCCCGGCAGATAAGGCGAAAGGGCGGTCTGCATGATAGTGCTCGACGAGCCGTACGTTTCCGAACCCCTGATAGCGTGGTTGGTGGAGTCGCAGCATGCGGTGCTGGACAACGCCATGGCGCAGCGTATCGTGGGACAGGGTCATGCGCTTGACCTGGTGGATGCGGCCCAGGCTGCCGAACGTATCAATGCGGGCGAGCGCGTGTACACGAACTCGGAGAACGCGCTGGCGTGGATCGTCGAGAATACGGCGAATCCGAGCCTGACCCATGCCATCGCCCTGTTCAAGGACAAGGCTGCTATGCGCCGAGCGCTTGCGGCTCTCGATCCCGACCTCTTCTTTAAGACCTGCTCGATCGACGAGCTGTTCAAATTGGACTTCTCCCGCCTTGAAACGCCGTTTGTGCTGAAGCCCTCGGTGGGATTCTGCAGCGTGGGCGTGTATGCCGTCCGGGACCGCGAAGACTGGGAACGCGCCTTGGCCGACATCCGGAGCAACGCCTCGAGCTGGCATGACCGGTATCCCGAGAGCGTCATCGGCGCGGGATCGTTCATCTTGGAGGGTTATCTGGACGGTACCGAGTACGCTTTGGACGCTTACTTCGACGAACAAGGACAGGCCCATATCCTCAACGTGCTGCGTCACGACTTCTCCTCGCCCGAAGATACGAGCGACCGCATGTACGTGACCAGCGCCGCGATTGTGCGCGAGAACACCCCGGCCCTCACCGCGTGGCTCGACCGGGTGAACGCGCTGGTGGGCGCCCGCAACTTCCCGGTGCATGTGGAAGTGCGCGTGCAGGATGGCCGCGTGCGCCCCATCGAGTTCAATCCGCTGCGCTTCGCGGGTCTCGGCGGCACCGACGTGAGCTACTACGGGTATGGCTATCGCACGTATGAGGCGTTCCTGACCGACCAGCAGCCAGACTTCGATGCGGCGTTCGCGGGCAAGGATGGCAAAGTGTACACTATGTCGCTACTGAACGCTCCGGCTGATGCAACCGGCGACGAGCGCTTCGACTACGATGCCCTGCGCGCCCGCTTCACCAAGGTGCTCGAGCTGCGCCCCTTCGAGGTGCGACGCACGGGCACTTACGGCTTCTTGTTCTTGGAGACCGATGCCGATTCGGCCGACGAGCTGCACTACCTGCAAAACACCGACCTGAAAGAGTTCCTCCGCTAGCCGCGGGGGAGCACGCCGGGTGCCGGGGATGAAGCGTTGGGGAGCGGGCCGATGAAGCTCAATGTGCGAAACCTGCTCATAGGGCTGGTCATCATCATTGTGCTGGTGGTCGTGCTGCTGCGCGGCGACCAGTTGGTCGAGTTGGTGGAAACTATGAAGCAGGGCGCCCTGCTTCCGCTTATTGCGGCACTGCTTACCCAGCTGGGTAAGTATTTCGCCCAAAGCTTCGCCTACTCGTTCGCGTTCGAGGCCGTAGGCGAGCGCATGACGGCACGCTCCACGCTGCCGCTGGTGTTCGGCACGTTCTTCATGAACACGATTGCACCCTCGTTCAACCTGGCAGGCACGACGTTGGTGGTGGACGACGCGCGTCGCCGCGGCATTTCTCCAGGAAAGGCCACGAGCGCTGCGCTTCTCATGCAGATCACCATCGACTCGGGCTTCGCCATCATCATGCTGATAGGATTTTTGATCCTCGAGCTCACGGTGGGGCTCTCGCCGTTGTGGTTTTTGGTGGGCCTGCTGGTCATCGTCCTGGTCGGCGTGCTGGTGAGCGTACTGGTGCTGGGCCGCAAGCGTCCCGCTGTTCTGCTCAAGATCCTGCGTCCCGTCGAGCGTCTGGTCAATCGCGTTCGCGCACGCTTCAAGAAGCCTCCGCTGAATCCATGGGTCGAACGGGCCATGGCCTCGTTCTCCGATGCTGCCGGGCTTATCGTCAGCAACCCCAAGTCCACGCTCAAGTCGTTCGGCTGCTCGGTTTGCGCTTCGCTTTGCGAGCTGGGGTGCTTCTCGCTGGTAGGCGTGGCTTTCGGCGTGACCGTGCCCGAATCGCTGATCTGCGGCTATGTGGTGGCTACGATATTCGCCATGATTTCCATTACGCCGCAGGGCGTCGGCGTCGTCGAAGCGGCTGTCGTGGTGGCATTCACGTCGTTCGGGGCATCGAGCGCGGCCGGCCTGTCCATTGCGCTGGTGTACCGCGGCATCGTGTTCTGGATGCCGTTTCTTATCGGTGCCATCCTCATCCAGACTACCAAGACGTTCCGTGGCAACGCGAAGCGCACGTCACGCGCTGCCGGCAAGCGCGATCGCCTCCGCGGTGCGCAGGCGCAGGCCCAGCGCCTCGACGGTTCGCGGACAGCCGACTCGCCCGCGGACGAGGCGTCATCCGCAGCGCCGTTCGACGACGAGGCTCTTGCGTCGTCGGAGGGGGAATCCGCAAGGCAGCAAGGTACCGAGCGTTCCGTTCACCCGGCCCGCCCTTCGGCACGCGCCGCACAAGACCGCCCTTCCCGCCCTCCTCATGCGCCCCACGAGCGACGCGATAGGTAGGGGCAATCCTCTCGCATACAAGGTGTATTCGGGCGGCTGCTCATGGTGCTCGCCTTAAAAACTATATCAATCGGCGGATTCCGCTCTAGCTTGCGCACCTTTAGCTATAAAATAGCCTGATGATGAAGCGTCGACGGGCGGATCCTCGCCGTAAGGATAGGGGAGCTCATGAGGGCTGGCAGAATTATTGGCACGTGCGTCTTGTTTGCATTGACCGCGGTTTTTGCCTGTGTAGGATGCACGACAGCAGGCGACCAGAAGTCGCCTGCCACTGAGGCGAAGTCGGTGCTCGATCCGTCCGATCCTGTGCAGGTCGAGTTGTGGACCTATTACAACGGCACCCAGCAACAGGCTTTTGAAGATCTCGTCAAAAAGTTCAATGCCGGGCGCGGCAAGGATGTCGGTGTCGTCGTTACCAGCGCAAGCCAAGGCGGCGTAAACGACCTGGCCTCTGCCGTCACCGAGGCCGCTCAGGAACTCGTCGGCTCCGCCCCCATGCCCGATGCCTTCCTGGCCTATTCGGACACTGCCTCGGTCATCGACGGCTTTGGCCGTGTTGCCGATCTTTCCGGGTATCTGACCGACGATGAGAAAGGCAAGTACGTCGAGAGCTTTCTTGCTGAAGGGGATATCAACGGCAACGGCGGCCTGAAAGTGTTTCCGGTAGGTAAGTCGACCGAGACGTTGCAGGCGAACCTGACCGATTGGCAGAAATTTGCCGACAAGACAGGCTCGAAGCTCGACGATCTTGCCACCATCGAGGGCATCACGGCTACCGCTCAGCGCTACTACGAATGGACCGACGCGCAGACGCCTGACGTTCCCGGCGATGGTCGGCCGTTCTTTGGTCGTGACGCCATGGCGAATTATCTGATCACGGGGTCGAAGCAGCTCGGCCATGAGCTGCTGGTTATCAAAGAGGGAGCCTGCACCTTCGATTTGGATCGCACCACCATGAAGGCGCTTTGGGATAATTACTATGTGCCCATGGTGCAAGGATGGTTCTCTGCCGAGGGCAAGTTCCGTTCCGATGCCGTGAAAACGGGGGATCTTATCTGCTATCTCGGATCGTCTTCGTCGGTGGTGTACTTCCCGAAGACCGTCACCATCGATGACCAGACCAGCTATCCTATCGAGCTTGCGGCGCTGGCCTCTCCGACGTTCGAGGGCGGCGTGCCGTGTGCTCCGCAGCAAGGAGCCGGGTTCGTGGTGACAAAGTCCAACGAGAAGAAAGAGGCTGCCTGCGTCGAGTTCCTGAAGTGGTTCACCGACAAGGAGCAGAGCACCTCCTTCTCTATCAGTGCCGGATACGTTCCGGTGACGAAAGAGGCGCTTACGTTGGAAAACTTGGAAGGCGCCGTCCACTCCATGGAGGGTGCATCGGAGAACTATTTGGTGAACCTGCCCGCTACGCTGGAAACCATCGAGAACGGCGTGTATGCGACCCCGCCGTTTGAGGGCGGCGTCCAGGTGCGCTCTGTGCTGGGGCGCTCTCTGTCCGACAAGGCGGTGGCCGACCGCGCTGCCGTCGTGGCGGCGATTGAAGCCGGGGCGACTCCCGCTGATGCCGTTGCCCCGTATCTGGAAGAAGCGGTGTTCGATGTTTGGCTTTCCGATCTGGCCGCCGAGCTCAAGACGGCAGCTGCCTAGCGCAGCTTCCCGGGGCAAAACAAGCAGAGGATGCGGGATGACGACGGAGTGAGCTCGGAAGAAATCAAGAAACGCAGTGCGAAGAAAGGGCTGACTTTCAAGCTCCTTATCTTCGTGCCCTTTTGCATCGCGCTCGTCCTGCAAGTTGCGCTGTGCGTCGTTGCGCTCACCCGTAGCGGGACGTTCGGCCAGATGGAAGCCGATGCCTACGACCTGTTCTCGGCACGTGTCTCGAACCGGGCCGTTTACCTCGAAAACGACATGATTTCCCGTTGGTCGGATATCGATGCGCTGATCCAAGGGGTGGGCGGGCATGTCAATGAGGCGCTGTCGGCAAAGGGCGCTACTGCGGCCGATATCGAGTCGGGGTCGCCTGTGGCCGTGTCTATCGTGGATGAGTCGGCGGACGATCTGCTTGCCTTCGTGCGGCGCGCCGAGGTAGATGGCGTTTTCCTCGTGCTTGCCAACGGGTCGGATGGCCCGCAGGACGGTGGGGAGACGGTTCATACGGCTCTTTACGTGCGCGACTCCAACCCCAAGGCAGACGTAGAGAACGGCTCCGACCTGCAGTTGGCGGCCTGCCCTATCAGCGTGGGCAAGGATCTGGGCATAGCGCTTGACAGCCAATGGTCGGCAGCGTTTCCCCTCGAGGCCGAGGGTGAGGCCCAAAGCGATTTCTACTACCAACCCCTCAGAGCTGCCCAAGAGTATCCTCGGGCGAAAATTTCCGACTTGGGGTACTGGGGCAAGCCGACCGATTTGGGATGGGCTGGAACGCAATCCATCACCTATAGCAAGCCTCTGCGGGATGCGGCGGGCAATGTCGTGGGCGTGCTGGGCGTGGAAATACGTCTCGATCGCATTGCCACCTACCTACCTTACAGCGATCTCAACGAAAGCGGCAACGGCTCCTACCTGCTGGCGGTTACCGGTGAAGACGGCGGGTACGCCCGCGACGGGGGAGTTTCCCCCTTTACAGGCCAACGACGTGCCTACGAGGTGCTGGCGACGACGGGCGCCTCTCAGAGCCTCTATGTCGAAAACGGCTCGCTGGAGGCCACGCTCGATAATAAAGGACGCATGATGGCCGATGCCCCTGCGGGCTCCGCGCTCGACACGCAGGCAGTTGCCGGAGCCAAGGAGCTTAAGCTTTACGACGGCACGTCGCCCTTCGCCTCCGAGCATTGGGCATTGGTCGGTTTAGAGCGGGAGAGCGAGCTGTTCTCCGCCTCCTATGCCCTTTCGAGCAATTTGTGGAAGGTGCTCATCCTCTCCATTGTCATCGGTGTGGTGATCGCCCTGTTCACCTCATGGATATCCTCGTCTCGTTTGCGCAATCTTATGAGGGAGGTGCGCGCCGCTCGGCCCGAGCAGCCCATCTCGTTCACGCCTACCAATATTGTGGAGATCGACGAGTTGTCGGAGTCTATCGAGTCGCTGGGCTCCGAGGTTGCGTCGGCGGCCTCGCGCCTGTCTCAGATACTCAAGCTCTCGGATCGCTCTATTGCGGCCTTCGAATGCAACGAGGAGACGGGCGTGGCCTCGTATACTGACGGCTTTTTCGACACGTTGGGTGTTGTCTGCCGGTTCGCCGTGATGGAAGAAGGGGAGGTTGGGTCGCCGGATGGGGTGGAAGGCGGCGGCTCCATGCCCCTGGCGGCATTCAAACGCCTCTTCAGGTCCTTAGAGCACCGTTTCGAAGAAGAAGCCGAGGGGCGATGGATCGTGTCTGATGGCGAGGGTCGCCGTTGGGTGCGCCTGGTCTCGGTCAGGGCTGGCGAGCTTCGCCGTACCTTCGGCCTTATCGAGGATGTGACCGACGAGATAGCCACGCGTCGCCGCATCGAGCATGAGCGCGACCACGACGTCCTGACAGGCCTCTTGAATCGGCGCGCCTTCGAACAGTCCGTGAGCGAGCGCCTGTCTGTTCGACCGCCCGCGTTCGGAGCCATGCTCATGCTCGATCTGGACAATCTCAAGTACATCAACGATACCTATGGGCATGACTGGGGCGACTACTACATCAAGGCTGCCGCTGGTGTCATCAACGCCTCATTTAGAGGCGAGGCCGTGTATGCGCGCATCTCGGGCGACGAATTCCTCGTGTTCGCCGATTGCTGTGAAAAGGAAAGCGATGCCCAGCGTCTGTTCGATAGATTCATGCATGCGCTTGATACCAGCGCTCTTGAGGCTCCCGACGGCACCGTGCTCAAGGTGCGTGCATCGGCCGGCATAGCCTTCTATCCCGAAGACGCCACCGATTTCGTCCATTTGCGGGAATACGCGGACTTCGCCATGTACGAGGCCAAGAACAGCCGCAAAGGCGCACTCATGCGCTTCGACCGTGAGAGCCACGAGCGAGGTGCCTTTATCCTGAGCAACAAGGAGGACTTGAATCGCCTGCTGGACGAGGGATTGGTTGACTACCACTTCCAGCCCATCGTGGATGCGCGCGGTGGCGAGACGATAGCTTACGAGGCGCTTATGCGTCCGCGGCTGGCATCCATCTCCACTCCCGATCGCGTGCTGCTACTGGCGCGCTCTCAGTCGAAGCTCTACCAGGTTGAGCATATGACGTTCTTCGGTGCGCTCGAGGCGTTCGCGCCTTTCGCCAGCACTGACAACGCAGCCCTGTTCGTGAACAGCATTGCCACGCAGCGGCTTTCCTCCGATGACGAGGAAGAGCTCGAGCGCCGTTTCGGGCCGCTGCTGAGGCGGATGGTGGTGGAGATCACCGAAAACGATTACAGCCGCGAGATGTCGCTGTACAAGGAGCGTGTTGTTCGGCGATGGGGTGCACGTTTGGCTATCGACGATTTCGGCAGCGGATACAATGGCGAGACGTCGCTTTTGGACTATCGGGCGGACTTCGTGAAGCTGGATATGGGCATTGTCCGTGCTATCGACCGGGTGAAAGACCATCAGGATATCGCGCGCAACCTCATAAGCTTCTCGCACGACCGCGGCATTCGCGTGGTGGCCGAAGGCGTGGAGACGGAGGACGAGCTGCGGGCGCTGGTACGCCTGGAGGTGGACTATATTCAGGGGTACCTGGTGGGCAGGCCCGCTGCGCGGCCGTTGCCGGCATCCGACGAAGCGAAGCGGCTTATCCGCTCTTTGGCAGAAGAGCTTTAGGACGAGGGCCCGCGTGAGCGGACGGGTCGCTTCGTCTGTCCGTCGCCCTCTTCGGAGGCTGCGCGTATACTTGACGAGAAGCAGCCGATGCCGTGGGCTCGGCGAGTACCCTGAACAAGGAGGATCTTATGGCCTTGGTTGACCTGCTGGGCATAGAGATGGTGTCGGCAAGCAAAGAACATGTCGAGGCGACGATGCCCATTACCCCCGATTTGTACCAGCCCTTCGGCTTCTTGCACGGGGGAGCTACTATCGCGCTGCTCGAGTCGGTGGCAAGCGTGGGGGCCGAAAAGCGCACGGACTTCGATCGCGAGCGCCCTTTCGGCATCGAGGTGCACGTAAGGCACCGCAAAAGCGGCAAGGCGGGCGTGCTGCGCGGCACGGCCGACCTCGACCGCGTCGAGGGTACCAAGCAGTTCTGGAACGTCGTTGCTACTGACGACGAGGGAGATGTGGTATCCGAGGGCATCGTCGTCACCAAGATCGTGTCGCTGGAAAGGCTTGCCCAGAAAGAGCGCGAGCGCGAAGCGGTGTAAGACGCCCCGCGTTAGTGTCTGGGGAAAACTTATGCACATTTCCTGTTGTAAGGGCCGTGGTTGTGTTATCATATCCGTCGCTGCTGAAAAGCAGTTTTCGGGTTGTGGCTCAGCTTGGTAGAGCGCTGCGTTCGGGACGCAGAGGCCGCAGGTTCAAATCCTGTCAACCCGACCAGAAAAGTGCAGG
>NZ_JAVWUP010000025.1:0-27785 GCF_036667095.1 Gordonibacter sp.
AATGGCGCGAGGGCAGGATCGAGCGGCGCAAAGCCATCAAGGAAGGAACGGCGAGCGAAGAGGACGCTAGGCTCGATAAGAAATCGGCTTTGGTCCTGTTCGGCATTCTGGGAGTGTACCTTGTCATCGTGCTGGTAGTAGCCCCCTTGGCTACCAAGTCCTCATAACCATCCCAAAGTTCGGCGACAACCCCTACTCCCAACGAATCTGCACGAGGTTGCGCAGCAACGATGGAAGCGCATTCAGGTCGAACGACCCCAGCAGCTCTTCGGGGGTTGTTGGGTCACAGGTGGGCGCCAAGCCTGTGAGGCCGGCGATATGTCCGATAACAGCCGCGAGGGTCTTGAAGCGCACAAGCAGGGCATCGAGCGCCGCATCATGGTTGCGCTTGGAGAGCCGCCTATCCTGCTCTGCCACGATAAGCGGGATGTGCGCATATCCAGGACGAGGAAGCCCGAGCAGCTCTTGCAGGTATATCTGCTGCGGTGTCGAGCACAGCAGGTCCACGCCGCGTACCACCGAGTTCACCCCTTGTTCGGCATCGTCCACGACGACGGCCAGCTGGTAGGCAAACGCCCCATCCGAGCGCTGTACCAGGAAATCCCCGCAGTCGTGCGCGAGGTCCTGGCGGTAGCGTCCTTGCACTAGGTCGTCGAGAGATACATCCCTGTCGGGAACGACAAGACGCTGCGCCGGCACACGTCCTTCCGCGCGCAGCTCGCGCTCCGCGGGGCCCAAGCTGCGGCACGTTCCCGGATACACCGGCTTCTCGCCGCGATGCGGCGCAGAGGCCGCATGCAAGTCCGCCCGCGTGCAGAAGCAGGGATACACCAGGTCTCGCTCAGAAAGGACTTCGAACGCAGCCCGGTAAGCCTCCTCTCGGTCATGCTGGAAGTAGGGTCCTTCATCCCACGTAAGCCCCAAGGCTTCGAAATCCCGCTGCACCGCATCGACGAACTCAACCCGCGACCGCTCGGCATCCAAGTCCTCGATACGCAAGACGATGCGCCCGCCCTGCGATTTCGCTACGAGCCAGGCCATAAGCGCCGCGAACACATTGCCCGCATGCATCCGCCCCGTAGGGGACGGCGCAAACCGCCCCACCACCGGCGAACTCACCAGCTGTTCATCACAATATGCCATACAACCCTTGGTTGAAAACCCTATTTCCGCAAGTCCTCGACGTGCTTGGCCTTGCCGGTCGTACGCTCGATGCCGCCCGGTTCCACGAGACGCACCTTGCATCCCACCAGCAAAACACCCTTGAGCTTCTCTTCGATGGAGCGCCTGAACGCGTCCATCGCCTCAAACGAGTCGGAGAACGACTCGGGCTTCAGCTCCACGTGCACCGCCATACGGTCGAGCCCGTCTTGCGTGTCCACTACGATGCGGTAGTGGGGCGTCACGCCCTCGATGCCGGAGAGCACGTCCTCCACTTGGCTCGGGAACACGTTCGTGCCGCGGATGATAAGCATGTCGTCGGAGCGCGAGCGCACCTTCTGCATGCGGGCCGTCGTACGGCCACAGCGGCAGGGCTCACACACCACGCGTGTCAAGTCGTGCGTGCGGTAGCGCAGCACGGGGATAGCCTGCTTGTCAAGCGGCGTCAGCACCAGCTCGCCTACCTCGCCCTCGCCTACCGGCTCGCCCGTTGCCGGGTCCACCACCTCCCACAGGAAATGGTCCTCGGCAATGTGCTGCATGTCGCGCGCCGCCAAACACTCGCCCGATACGCCCGGCCCCATGACCTCGGTCAGCCCGTAGTTGTCGGTGCAGACGATATGCATGCGGCTCTCGATCTCGGCCTTAAGTGCCGGCGGGCACGGCTCGCCGCCGAACAACCCCACGCGCAGGGTCGACTTCTCCCAATCGTATCCCATCTTCTCCCCCACCTCGCACACGTGCAGGGCGTAGGAGGGCGTAGCGACGAGCACGGTGGTGCCGTAGTCCTCGATCATAGCAATGTGGCGCTCGGTGTTTCCCGAGCCGGCAGGGATCATGGTGCAGCCTAGCTTCTGAAGACCGTAGTGCAAGCCGAAGCCGCCGGTGAACATGCCGTAGCCGAACGCCATCTGGGCACGATCGCCCGGCACGACGCCCGCCATCTGCACCATGCGCGCAATGCAATCGCTCCACACGTCCATGTCGTGGGCGTTGTAGCCCACCACGATGGGCTTGCCGGTGGTGCCCGACGAGGCATGCAGCTCTACCACCTGCTCCATAGGAACGGCAAATAGCCCGTAGGGGAACGTGTCGCGCAGCACGGACTTGTCCGTGAACGGCAATCGGCGCACGTCGTCGAGCGTCTGTATATCGGCGGGTGCCACGCCCAGCTCGTCCATGCGCACACGGTACCACGCTACCCGCTCGTAAGTCCAGGCCACCTGCGCTTTCAGCTTTTCCAGCTGAAGCGCGCGTATCTCGTCGCGCGAGGCGCATTCCGCACGACGGTCGTAGATTGGCAGGTCGGCGAAATTGCCGGCCAAGGCAGCGGCCAAGGCGGCACCTTTTACGGTCATATCGGCCATGATGCTCACCTGCCTTCGTTGCGCTCAAGCACACGCGCCAGCTCGCTCTGCCCGATAAGATCGACCGGCTCGCCTTCCAGCAGCTGCTCGGCGCGCGCAACGTCTTTGACGGAAAGCGCGATATAAGTGGAAATAAGCGAATAGCTGTAGGTGACGTTGATGTCGCAGTCGGCCATGATGCCCATAACGCGCGCCAGCTCGCCCGGCTTGTCGTCCAGACGCGCGCACAGCACGTCGGTCGCCGTAGCTGCGGCACCTAAAACCCCCAAAACGGAAAGCGCGCGGCTCGGCTCGTCCACGATGAAGCGCACGATGCCGTAATCGCCGGTATCCGAAGCACTGTAGCCGCGCACGTTCACCCCGGCATCCTCGAACGCATCAAGCACGCGGCGCAGGTGCCCCGGCTGGCTTTCGAGGAACACGCTGATCTGTTGTACGCTCATGCTTGCATCTCCCCCTCCTGCGCTTGGGCCGTATCGAGCGCGAACGCACGCCCAGCCCGGAATGCCGCAAGGTTCGTCTCGACGGTCTTGGGCGGCACGCGGTCGGCAACCACTTGCTCCCAAACCTCCCTCGCAAAGGGCAGGCGCGTCGAGAGCGCCCCCAGCAGCACGATATTCGTGGACTTGGGACTACCGGCCTCGGCCGCTAGCGCCCCTGCCGGAATCAGGGTGGCGCCATACCCGAGCAGCGTCTCGCGGGCATGTGCGGGCATAGATGCCTTGCCGGTAGCTACCGGCAAGGGTAGGATAGCCTCGTCGGCCACCAGCAGGTAGCCTCCCTCCTTCACAGACGAGAGGTTCCGCAGCGCTTCGGTCGTCTCGAACGAGACCACGCAGTCGGCTGTGCCGGGATCGCATACCATGGAGTTGACCGCATCGCCGAAGCGCACGACGGTGGTCACGGCGCCACCGCGCTGCGCCATGCCGTGAATTTCAGATACTTTGGCCACCTCGCCTGCCGCAAGTGCCGCATGCGCCAGCACGTCGGCTGCAAGGATGGTGCCTTGGCCGCCCACGCCGCACAACAGCACGGTCGTGGCAGAAGTCGAACCCGTCAGCGCGCTCATGCGACGCCTCCCTTCGCGGATGCGGCATCCGGCTGCACGATGGCCCCGAAAGCGCAGTACTGCGCGCACTGGCCGCAGCCGATGCACAACGTCGGATCGATGGCGGAACGCCCCGTCTGGGCATCCTTAGCAATGGCCGGACAGCCGAGCGTCGGGCACACGCCGCAGGCCGTGCACGCATCGGTGACGGCATAGGCGGGCTTGCGCAGGCGGTCGATCAGCACACACGGGCTGCGGAACACCAGCACCGACAGCTCTTCCGATGCAGATGCCTCCTTCAGCGCTCGGCGCACCGCAAGCGCGTCGTTGGGGTCGACGGTACGCACGTCCTCGACTCCAAGTGCCCGCACGATGCCCTCCATGTCCAGCTCGCGGCTAGGGCGCTTCTGCAGCGTCTCACCGTTGAAGGGGTTACCCTGACGTCCCGTCATGGCCGTCGTGCGGTTGTCCAGCACGCACACGGTGCCCGCCCCGCGGTTGTACACCGTGGAGATAAGCGAGGACAGGCCCGAGTGGGCGAACGTCGAGTCGCCGATGACAGCTACGACCGGACGATGCAAGGTGCCGGAAAGCGCCAGCTCGAAGCCGTGCGCCATCGACACCGAGGCACCCATGTCCAAGCAGGTATCCATGCCCGACAAAGGAGGCAGCGCGCCCAGCGTGTAGCAGCCGATGTCGCCGGTGACGATGGCCTTCATGCGCGTGAGTTCCTTGAACACCAGGCGATGCGGACAACCCGGGCAGAGCGCGGGCGGGCGCCCCGGCAAGCCTGCGGGCGTGGCCTCGTGCGCCGGCTCCTGGAAGCCGAATGCCGCACGGATAAGCCCCGGTGACAGCTCGCCGTCGCGCGGCAGGGAGCCGGGAAAGCCGCTCACCTCAATGCCGAGCGCGGCCACGCCGTGCGTCAAGTATTCGGAAGCCTCCTCTACCACATAGAGTGCCTCGACGGAGTCGGCAAAGTTACGCAGTGCCTGCGCAGGCAAGGGGTAGGTACACCCCAGCTTGAACACCGACGCTTCGGGGAGCGCATCTGCCACATGCTGGTAGGTCGCGCCCGCGCATACGACGCCCACCGCGCTCTTGCGCCGCAGAACCTCGTTGTACGGGCAGTCCTCGGCCCACGCGGTCAACGCGTCGATGCGCTCGAGCTGCACGCGACGACGCGGCTTGGCGAAGGCCGGCATCATGACCCACTTTGCCGTGTTCGTTTCATAGGGCCTCAACGCAACCTCAACACGCTGGCCAGGCTCTACCGGCGTCTTCGTGTGCGAAAGGCGCACCGAAGAGCGGACGAAGACGGGCACGTCGAAACGCTCGGATAAGTCGTAGGCCTCGCGCGTGAAGCGCAGCGCCTCGGCCGAGTCGGCCGGATCGAGCATCGGGATATGCATCGCCTGCGCATAGTAATGCGAGTCCTGTTCGTCCTGCGAGGAGTACATGCCGGGGTCGTCTGCCGCGAGCACCACCACGCCGCCGCCCACTCCCGTGTAGGCGGCCGTGAACAACGGGTCGGCTGCCACGTTCACACCGACGTGCTTCATGGTGACCAGCACGCGGGCTCCGGCGGCAGATGCCCCCATGCCCACCTCGACAGCCACTTTCTCGTTCACGCTCCACTCGGCGTACACGCCTTCTTTCTTCGCGAACTCCTCGAGCGTTTCGGTCGAGGGGGTTCCCGGATAGGCCACGCCGATATGCGCACCGGCCTCCCACGCCCCTTGGGCGATGGCCTCGTTTCCAGACATCAGTTCCATAGACGGCCCTTCCCTGTCGATGATCCGTGTGACATTATACGGCAATCATCTCGCCTCGCAGCGCATCGCGCGAAATCGAGAGCGAACGGGCGTATCCCGCAACTTCGACGGCCGACGCCGCCCTTGCGGAAGGACACGCCAGAAAACCGTCCATCGTCCAACGAGTACCGCACGCAAACGCGCGGTGGAAACGGCATGATCACCGGCTGCAACCGGCAGAATACCGACTGATGCCAGATGGTTAAATTCGCTTTTGAGACGGTCTACCCCGAACAACTTAACTCGCACACAAGCCAAGATAGGTTAATCGCCGCTTTTGTATTAGAATAGGTGCAAAGAACATCAGGGAGCAGACGGTTCAACGTGGGTCGAGGGAAACGATGCAAGGCAAACGCAGGCGCACGTCCATAGCAGCGAATTCGTTCGGGATCGCCCTAGCGGCGTTTGCGGTAGCTTGCGCTCTCATCGGCATCTCCAGTTTTCAATACTACCACCAACTGCAAAACACTATCCGCGACGAGAGCAGCGGCTACCTGCAAGAAATAGCGCGGCGCACCGGGGACAACGTCAACCGCATCATCTCCGACAACTACGCAAACCTCTACACCATCGCGGCCATTGTCGAGAAGTCGGACACAAGCTCCTACGACAGCATCTCGATTCTCACCGAGAAACAGAAGCGGTATTGGGGCTTCGAGGATCTCGTTTTCATCAACGAGGATGGCAAGGCGTACAACTCGTCGGGCAATCCCATCGTGCTCAACAACGACGACACCTTCACCACCGCCATCGTCGAGAGACGGACAAGCATCTCGAACACGCAGATGGTCGACGGTAAGGAGCGCATCTTACTGTCCGTACCCCTCGACGGCCTCGATATCGCAGGCGAGAGCATGGTGGCCATAGCCACGAGCTTCAACCCCTCCTCGTTCGACCAGACGCTCGCGATGGAGTCGTTCGACGGCGAGGCGACCTCGTGCATCATCGACAAGAACGGCACCGTGGTCGTGCGTCCGTCGAACTCGTCGGGTATCGACACGGGCTACAACGTGCTCACGACCATCTCCGACGCGACCATGGAAGAGGGCGACAGCGTCGAAGCTATGAAAAGCGCTATGCAAAGCGACTTGAACGGGCAGATAGCCTTCTCGGTGGACAACAAGCGTTATTACGCCGTGTACACACCCGTGAACCCAGAGAATTGGTACCTGCTCACGTTCGTGCCCTCAAGCACCGTGAACGCCCGCTCCGACATGCTGCTCGATATGACGATCATGCTCTGCGGACTCGTTACCCTGGTATCCGCCGGGCTCATCGCCTTCGTGCTGTTCACGACGTCGCGCAACAAGCGGCGCCTCGAGCACCTGGCTTTCGTCGACGACGTGACCGGCGGCAATACCGTCGAGAAGTTCTTCGAGATCGCGCAGGATTCCCTTTCCTCCTCGTCGGCACCGCAGTACGCTCTCGCCTATTCCAACATCGAGAAGTTCAAGGTGCTCAACGACCAGTACGGCGAAGATGACTGCGACGACATGCTACGCATGCTCTACGCCGTCATCGGCGACAACCTTCGCGACGGCGAGGCTATCGGCCGGCAGGCAGCCGACAACTTCGTCGTGCTGGTCGAATACGAGGGCGAGGTAGCGATGCGCGAGCGCATCGCTACCTGGTATGCCTCCGGAGAGCAGTTCGTCGCGGTCGAGCCTCCGGTTTGGGCGCTTCCCGTCGTCGAATTCGGCATTTTCGTCATAGACGACGTGAACCTGCCGTTCTCCCAGATGATCGACCGTGCAAAGCTTGCCCTGCGCGAGTGCCAGAAGGCGCTCAACAGCAAGGTTCGCTACTCCATCTACGACGATGCCGTCAGGCACCGACTTTTGCGCGAAAAAGAGCTGGAGGACAAGATGGAGACCGCCCTGACCTCGGGCGAGTTCCAGGTGTACCTGCAGCCCAAGTACCACCTACCCGATCGCACGATCGGCGGAGCCGAGGCGCTCACCCGATGGCAAAGCGGGCCTGAGGGCCTGATCTATCCCGACGAGTTCATCCCGCTGTTCGAGAGGAACGGCTTCGTGGTTCAGTTGGACCTCTGGGTATTCGAGGAGGTATGCCGCCGTCTGCGTGCCTGGATCGACGAAGGCCTCGAGCCTGTGAAGGTGTCGGTGAACTGCTCCCGCGTCCACCTGCGCAACGCAAACTTCCTCGGCGAGTATTGCGCCATCGCACGGCGCCACCGCATCCCTCGCGGCTTGGTGGAGATCGAGCTCACCGAAAGCGTCGTCATGGAAGACTCACAACGGTTCATCAGCATTATCGATTCTATCCACGAGGCCGGGTTCTGCTGCTCGGTGGACGATTTCGGCAGCGGGTACTCGTCGCTCAACATGATCCAGGCGCTGCCCGTAGACACCATGAAGCTCGACAAAATATTCTTCCGCGACGACGAGGGCGGCGACGCTCAGCGCATGGCCTCGGTCGTCAAGAGTATCATCGGCCTAGCGAAATCGCTTTCCATGGAGACGGTGGCCGAGGGCGTGGAGAAGCCGGAACAGGTCGACATGCTCGAACGGTTCGGATGCGATTACGTGCAGGGATACGTGTTCGCCGAGCCCATGCCTATTTCCGATTTCGAGCGTCTGGCGTTCGGAAAAGAAGGAGGCGTCTAGGATGAGCCCATTCGGGTCCTCGAAACGGTGCACCGTTTCGGCAACAGGGAGCCATCGGGGACTGCGCTGCCTCCTGTCCGCCGTGCTTGCCGGTGCTTTCATGCTGCCGCTCGCCTCATGCGGGGCAGGCAGCGAGTCGGCGCAGCAAGACGTACTCACGCAAAAGATCACAGAAGACGGCAGGCAGCAGATATCCGTTCTGGTGAAGAATGCCTTTGCCATCAACGGGTTCGAACAGGCCGTCGAAGAGAAGTTCCCCGACATCGATATCGTGCAGGTGGGAAACCACACGCGCGACATGGGCATAGCCGAATACGAGGCGCGCCTTGCCAACGACGATATTCCCGATATGGTTATGACCTGGCCGTATGATATCGGCGAACAGTATTGGGGCGACGAGTTGCTCGATCTGGCAGGCATGGGGTTCACCGACCGCTACAACCTCTCGATGCTCGGCGACCTCTCCCGTGACGGGGAGCTGTACTACCTGCCCGGTCCTGCACAGGTGCGCGGTATCGTATACAACAAGACCCTGTTCGAAGAGCGTGGCTGGGAGGTTCCGAAAAACTTCGATGAGTTCGTTTCGCTGTGCAAGACCATCGAGGCGAGCGGCATGCGCTCGCTGCAGCTGGGCCTGGGCAATTCCGAGGTGCTTGATACCGCATTCACCGGATACGGCTACGCCGACTGCTACAGCAAGCCGCAGGATAAGCTGTGGATCAAATCCTACAACAACGGGGAGGGTAGTTTCGGCGACCATTTCGCGCCGGCGCTCGACACGTTCCAGACCTTGATTGACGAAAAGATATTGCAACCCGGCGACCTCGACCTCACTTACGCCGACCGCGAGACCATGTTCTTCGGCCGTCAGTGCGCCATGATCGAAGACTCGGCCTTAATGGTCCACCTAGGCGAAACGATCTGGGGCAGCTCCGACGAATTCGCGCTCATGCCCTTCTTCAACCCCGGCGATGGCGGGGACTGGGCTCGGCTCTATATGGTGTGCTACATCGGATTGTCCCAACACCTTGCCGAGCCGCGGAATGCCGAGAAATACGACCTTGTGATGAAGCTCATGGACTACATCAGCACGTCCGAAGGCCAAAAGGCGCTCATGGCCGATACGGGAGCCATGTTCTCGAGCCTTGTCGGCATGGGAGCGCCGGACACTCCTGAGATCGAGAAAATGCAAACAGCCCTTCAATACAGCCGTTACGGCACGTTCCCCACGCTTGAAAACGCTCAGGATGCGCTGCGTGAGGGACTGGCGGGCATGGTACGCGGAGAATTGACCGCCGCCGACGTGACCCGCATGGTGGATGCGCAGAACGCCTCCCCTGTAGCCGCACAAGAGCCCGAGACGATCGGGCAGGCATCGGAGGACTTCTCTCTGACGGATACCGGAGGCTTTGTGACCGATACTCTGAGAGAAGTAGGCGGCAGCGACCTTGCGCTCTTCTTGGACAACGGCAAGGACGGACGCAATAACGGCAAAGGCATCAGCGCGCGTCTTTACGGCGGCCCGATCACCGAGACGGACATCGGGCGCGTGCTTCCCGACCTCAGGCGCGGAGAATCGGGGACGCTTTGGGTGGTATCGATGACAGGTGCCGACTTGCTGGAAACGCTCGAGCACTCCATAACGGTCGACAGCAACCAGGGCGGGTGGTTCTACTACTTCTCGGGACTGCGCATGGAGTATGCGCCCGCAGCGGAACCTGGCGAGCGCATACGCTCCGTCACCCTCACCGACGGCAGCGCCGTGGATCCCGACCGCGTGTACACTGTTTCCATTATGGATGAAACCGTGCCCGACGGGTTCATCCAGTCGTGCGAAAAGACCGATCGCACCATCAAGGACATACTTGAGACCGCAGTACGCGAGGCAGGTACCGTCTCCCCTTCCAAAGATGGACGGCTGACGATTGCCGAGCCCTGAGCAGCGCTGCAAGGCGCTCGAAGGAGCCGTCAGCAATAAGGGAAGGCCATCCGTCTCGGCCGCAAAGCTGGCTTACTCTTCCTGATAGAGCAGGCAGAACGCGCCGATCTGGATGATATCGCCGTTCGACAAGACACGCGTCGCCTCGACGTTATCGTTGTTCACCCAGACGCCGTTGAACGAATTCATGTCGCGTATGGCAAAGCCGCCGTCCGCCTGCTCGATTGCAGCATGCTCGCGCGAGACGGTCATATCATTCAAGAACACGTCGCACCGAGGACTGCGGCCGACGGTCTGCACCGCGCCCTCACTCAAGCGGTACGAGACACCGGTTTGCGGCCCACGAACAACGCGCAGCACCGCTTCAGCAGCCGGTTTGGCCGGCGTTGAGAAGGACTCGTCTTCAAACGACACCCGCTCGAAACGCTGTGTCGATCCGAGCAACTTGAAGCCGCAGTGCGGGCATGCCGGCATCTTCGGTTCCAGTTCGCCACTACATACGGGGCATTTCTCGGTCATATGCGCTCCTTTGCTCTTCTTGACGGACGGCGCTTAGGCCGCTGCCGCCGTCTTGTCGTTGATCAGCGGCGTCTCGTTCAGCGTGACGGACGACGCAACTTGGGGCTGCCCGGAAAGACCGCGGAACAGGCGGTCCCACCAGATTCCGATTCCCTGCAGGAAGTCAGGGGCAGTCACATCCTCGCATGCTACCAGGTCCTGCGTTGCCACTACGGCGTTTCGTTGCTTGAAGGTGATCGTTCCCACCTTGTCGCCCGCACGCACGTTGCCCTTCACTTCGTCGAACTCGAGAGACTGGCTGACGTTGCCGTTGAGGTCGAATATGCGGATGGACGCCTCCGGATCGGCAAGCGTCGCCTTCACGGTCTCGTCGATCCACTCGCTATGGGGAACCTCCGCCACGACAGGAACCTCGGTCGCGGTGCCGTTCACGGTCATAGACGCCGTCTGGGAGCTGTTGGCAAGAACGTAGTCGCGCTCGTGCGCGTACGTCCATTCGAACAGCGTTTGCGCGTCGTTGAAGCGCTGGGCCTCGGACGTCGAGTTGATCACGATAGCGTACAGTTCCTTTTCGCCGTTGTAGGCAGCACCGGCGAACGAAGGGCCCGCAAGCAGCGTGGTACCCGTCTTGATGCCGATCGCGTACTCGTAGACGCCGATAAGCTCGTCGGTGGATACCAAGTCGATCGTAGTCCGGGCTCCATCGCGCATCACGACGATACCGGTATCGCCTCCGGCAACGATCGAGCGGAACGTCTCGTTCTTCATGGCATACTGGGCCATTTTCGCCACATCGGCAGCACAGCTGTGCTGATCGCCCGCAAATTGCTCGTGGTCGAGGCCGTGCGGGTTCTCGAACACGGTATCGACGCAGCCGAGTTCGGCGGCCTTGGCGTTCATGGCGGCTACGAATGCATCCTGAGCTGCCGCAGCGTCGCTCGCAGATATCTTCGCCCCTCCGGCCAAGACCACTTCGGTACCGTTCAGGTTCGCCATGCCGGCAAGCAAGGCTCCCGCCGTCTCGGCGATGGCCACGGAAGCGTCGTTGCCCGAGGGCACGAGCAGTGCCTTGAGCGCAACCTCAAGCGACATCGTATCGCCCGCGGCGAGACCCGCCGACGACTCCCCCACTTCGACTGCTGCGGCCGACACCGTTACCGTCGTGTCGAGCGTCAGCTTGCCCTGAGCCACGGCATCGAGTGCAACGATCGCGGTCATGATCTTCGTGATGGAGGCGATCTGCGTGGGATTGGTGCCGTTGCGCTCGAAATACACCGTACCGTCGGCACCCATGAGATAGGCGTACTCGGCATCGATGTTGGGGCATTGAGCGACAGCCAAGCCACGTGCGTCAACCGTCTGGCCGTAGACAACGTCGGCCTTGCGTACGTCGGCAAAAGCCATTGCGGGCGCGGCGACAGTACTGCACGCCAAGGTCAAGGCGAGTGCGCAAGCAACAAGGCTTGCGCACCGGTTCTTCAAAGGGTGCTCTATTGCTTTAGTCAAGCGCATATATATCTTCCGGTCGGACCGGCTCGAAGCCGGCGGCGGTCAACTTCTCCTCGATCCTACTATCGCCGTCCACCTTGAGCACGTCAATGGCAGTGCCTTCGTTCACGGAAAAACAATAGCCGTATTCGATGTTCGCCGCCTGGGCATCCATGAATTCCAACAGCAAGGCTAAGCCGCCGGGGACGTTGGGCACGCGCACGCCCAGCACCGGCGTTACCGTCGCGCGGTAGCCGGCTGCGCGCAGCACCTCGGCTGCAGCCTCGGGCGTATCGACGAGCATGCGCACTACGCCGAAATCGGCCGTATCGGCCAGGTTTAGGGAATGCATGTTGATGCCAGCATCTGCCACGGTGCGACAGGCTGCGGCCAGACGGC
This sequence comes from Gordonibacter sp., assembly GCF_036667095.1. Lineage (NCBI taxonomy): Bacteria > Bacillati > Actinomycetota > Coriobacteriia > Eggerthellales > Eggerthellaceae > Gordonibacter > Gordonibacter sp. Next base: position 12,363 of record NZ_JAVWUP010000025.1, read on the forward strand.
CCTTCTCATTCTCGAGGAAAACGGTCAACTGGGAAATCATGCGCGGCCCCCTTCTCTTAGGTCAATGATGCGCTTTGCCTTACCTTCGCTACGCTCGATGGTCTTGGGCTCGACAAGCTTGATGTCCACAGAAATCTGCAAGTTGCTCTTCAGCTCGCCAGCGAGGCGGCGCTTCAGATCTTCGAGCTTGCGGATCTCGTCGAACGGGAAGTCGGGCACGGTCTCGATCTTCAGTTCGACGCGATCGAGCGGGCCCTTGCTGGTAAGCACGATCTGGTACTGTGCCGCGATCTCGGGGAACTCGACGATAACCTGCTCGATCTGCGAGGGGAACACGTTCACGCCGCGAATGATGAGCATGTCGTCGGTACGTCCCACGATGCGGTCGATCTTGCGGTGAGTACGCCCGCAGCCGCAGGTGCCGGGCACGATGCGCGTGACATCGCGCGTGCGGTAGCGCACCAGCGGACAGCAGGTGCGCGCGAGCGTGGTGAATACCAGCTCGCCATACGTGCCGTCCGGCACAGGACGCAGCGTATCGGGGTTTACGATCTCGGCATAGAACTGGTCCTCGGCCACGTGCAAACCACTGCCCTCTGCGCACTCCATGGCAACACCCGGCCCCATGACCTCGGACAAGCCGTACACGTCGCAGTACTGGATACCCAGCTTGGCGCGAATGTCGTCGCGCATGCTCTCCGACGCCGGCTCTGCACCGAAGATGCCCGCCGAGATCTTGAGCTCCGTAGCCGGATCGTAGCCCATCTCGATGGCGGTGTCGGCAATGAGCAGGGCATAGGACGGCGTGCAGGCAAGGATGTCGGTACCGAGATCCATCATCATCTGGATCTGGCGCTTCGTGTTGCCTGAACTGATGGGGATGACCGTGCAGCCCACGGCCTCGCCGCCAGCATGCGCACCCAAACCGCCGGAGAACAGGCCGTAGCCGTAGGACACCTGGATGGTGGAGTTCGCGTTGCCCCCCACCATGTAGATGCCGCGGGCGAAGCAGTCGCCCCAGTTCTTGAGGTCGGCCGCCGTGTGGCCCACGACCGTCGCCTGCCCCGTCGTGCCGGACGATGCGTGGATGCGCGCGACATCCTTCTGCGGCACGGCGAACAGCCCGAACGGATAAGCATCGCGCATGTTCTGCTTCACGACGAACGGGAAATCCGCGAGGTCGTCGAGGCTTTTAAGGTCGCCGGGCAGGACACCTGCCTCCTTGAGCGAATTGCGGTAGAATTCCACGTTGTCAAAGGCGTGGCCCATGGTCTTCTGCATGCGTGCAAGCTGGAGCTCGCGTAGCTGCTCTACCGGCATGGTCTCGATATCAGGCTGATAATACACGTGATCTTCCCTTCTTCTCTCTATCAAAGCGCCGCCCTTACGATGCGGCGTTATGGGGCTTCACCTCGACACCGGGGGCGGCGACCACGACCTCGCCGAGCGGGCTGTAGTTCGAGTCGAACACGTCCTGGCGCAGGGTTTCTCCCGTAGCGGACGTCACCGTACGGACGACGGTGATACTGCTGCCGTCGGCCCCGGCCGTCTTCACATAACTGGTGCCAGCCGCCATGGATTCGTCGTACTCGACCTTGGTCTTGTATTTGGCGCCCTCGGCCCACTGCCCGACCTCAGTTTTCACGCGATAGCCGGGGTTTATGCCGTACAGCACGACCGTCACCGACGTGTCGGTGTAACTCAGGCGCACCAACACGTCCGACGTGCTGTCGTTTTTCCACTGGAAATCGAGCTCGCCCCAGCTGACAGCCGCATCGCGCCCGTCGGGGTAGCTAGACATATGCAGGGAGTGGTTATGCCGCTCCACTACCGGGAAGCCCGAATCGTACACGGCGTTGAACACGGTCGTGGCCACCTGGCAGATACCGCCACCGATGGCATCGTCGTACTCGCCGTTGATGATGGCTCCTGCACCGAGGAAGCCCTTTTCCGCATTGCAATTGCCCGTCGTGCCGTTAAACGACCAGATACCGTCGGACTTCACGATTGAGTTGTTCAGCAGATCGGAGGCTAGGTGGATGTTGTGGTTGCGGTTCTCTGTGCCCGCCTTCTTCGTGTATTCGGTGGTGTAGGAGGATATCGGGGAGATGATGCCCAGCGACAGCGCCTCGTCGAATGAGGTAGTGGCCGGTGCCGGACCGCTTCCGACGGCCACCTCGACTGGCTGCCCCTCTGCGGGGCGTACGGCGCTGGCAGACGACGGGCGAGGGGGTACCTCAGACGGTGCGCCGTCTGAGGCGTCGAACAACACGCGGTTGAGCGTGGACATCGTCTCGGCAATCAACGGGATCGTATGGGACGTGTCGGTATGAACCTGCACGTCGTCGCCCTTGCGTTCGAAGAGCACCTTCAGCTCCTCGTTGCTCGCGCCCTGCTGCACATGAGCCAGAACAACCGGTTTCGCACGTTCTTCGTCGAGGGAGGGAATGAGGCTCCATCCCTCATCGCGTTTCTCAACGCTCGTCTTCACCCATTCGCCCAAGTCGGTGCTTGATGCATCCCAAAAGGAACCCGCATACGTGAATCGTGCACCGGGCGCTATGGCACTGTTTACCTGGTCGCAAACCGCCTGTGCAGCCGCATGGTCGATGCGCAGGGGCGCGTATTCGACCCGTGCGACAAACGAGCCTTTGCCCTGGGCGTCGTCAAGCAGCGCCCGGTCCAGCTCGCGAGTCAGCTTATCCCGTTCGACCATGTTGCCGTCGTAGCCGTCACTCACCTCGGCAACGCCGCCGTGCACCACGATGTCGAAGTCCACCCGTGGGTTGCCCAAAGTCGCATCGATGTCGGAGGCAAGACTTTCCAGCGGGGCATCGCCGTAGGCAGCCCGTACCTCCACGACCTGGCCGGTCAGCAGGGCGCCGACACGGCCGAAAAGCCCGCCCTGCTCACGGCCCACAGCCATGGCCTCGTCCACCATCTCGTCGATGGGCAGCGTTGCAGAAAGCGAGTCGGCGCTCGCTGTCCACAACTGCTTGTTCGCCTGGGCCTGTTCGACGGACTGCTGCTCGGCAGTGGCCACGTCTTGGGCGCGGGCGAGCTCGTCGGCAACCTTAGCTGCTGCATCGTCGCTGGCGTAGATGGTGGCCGACCCGGAAGCCAGCCGTGGGCCATAGGTCTGCTCCACCAGCGCGCGCATATCTTGGGCAGACTTGCCCGAAACGTCTATCTCGCCTATGCGGACGCCTGCATAGGCGCGACCCCAGTTCATTCCCAGGTCCACCAAGCCTCCGGCGACGAGAGCGGCGACGAGCACGGTCACGACCAGTGCCACACGACTGCGCGAGACCAGCGAGACGATCGCCCGACCGATCCACGCGATGCCGTGGCCTACGAGCGCAAGCAGCGACAACAGCACACGCCCAACAACAGAGAGTATGCGCTGGAACAGGTTTTTCTCCGAAGTGCCTGGAGCAGCGTTTTTCGTCCAAAGCGAAGGGGTGTTGTAGGAGGCACCCTGCACGGGAGCAGATGCCGCACGGGACGTGCGGCTTTTAGGTACCGCTTGTGCTTGGCGTCGTGCAGGACGCGCGCCCGGCTTAGACGCAGGCGTGCTTGAGGCAGGTTTAGATGGGCGCGATGCAGGCTTCTGCGTCGCGGGCGGCACGTCCGCAGCAGAACGCACGCGCCGCCCACCGTTCACCGAAGGGCGGGCTTGCGGGGACGTGCGGCTCCTGTGCGCTCCCCCGTCGTTTCCAGGCATCCGGTCAGCCATGTCCTACCGCTGCTCCGCAGGCGCGCTCTCGGAGGTGCGTACAGCCGCACGTACCTGAGCCACTGCCGATGCCGCATAATGCACCGTGGTGACCAAGGCAAGCACGATGCCCACATACACGAACCAAATACCCCACGAATAGGTCTCGCCCGAAAATCCTGGCAGCCACGACACATCGACCACGCCCAACCCGGCGATCAGCGGCCAGTTCAAAAGCAGGCCTGCAAACCCGACGAATAGCAGCGTCGTAGCCACCTTGCCCACATACACCACCGGAACGCGTATGCGGTAGCGCTTTATAAGAACGGCGCCGCCCACCAAAAGCAGCAGATCGCGCACGAGCACGACCGCGATGATCCAAAGCGGCAGGCGCCCAACGAAGAACAGTCCCGCCACGCCGGCTATCATGAGGATGCGATCTACCGCCGGATCGAGCAGCTGGCCCAGTTTCGACACGCTGTTCGTGCGACGGGCGATCTGCCCGTCCACCCAGTCGGTACCCGCAGCCAAAGCGAACAAAAACGTCGCCATGAGGTTGTGGCCGCTGAACAGCAGCACCAAGAAGACAGGAACCAGGCACAAGCGGACAAACGAGATAAAGTTCGGGATAGTGAATATCCGGCTGCTCGCCTCTTGTGCATCGGGCTTTTCCTGCTGGTTGTCGTTCTTGGACATGATCCTCTTCTCTCGGTGTGCACCCTGCCTGCAGCCGGCCCGCGTATCGCAGTCCCGGCTCCTTGCGCTCGATGCAAAAACCGGGCACGAGGCCCGGTTCCTTGCTGACAAACGCTATTTTAGCAGGTTTCATGCACGAGCAAGCTGCGCGTGCGTACCCTTCGCACCTTTTCCAACTATGCCTTCACCGTCTCGGGCACCTCGTAGACGTCCTCGTGCTTCTTCGTGGCAGCCGGCGCATAGGTGGGCTCCATGACCAGGCACTGCTTGGGGCATTCCCTCACGCAGGTGCCGCACTGCACGCAGCGAAAGCGGTTGATGGCCCAGGTACGGCCCGGCTTGTCTACCGTAATGGCGGTGCAGGGACAGCGCTTCACGCAGATGCCGCACAGGATGCAGTTGTCCACGTCGTTGGTCACGTGCCCCTTTAAGCCTGGCGGGGGCGTTTTCTGCTCGGCCGGGTACTGGGTAGTCTCAGGCTTGCCGAACAGCGACTTGAGCGTCATTTTTCCCAGTTTGAACGATCCCATCTTCGCCTACCTTTCCGTGCAGCTGATGCAGGGGTCGATGGTCAGTACAATCATGTTGACATCGGCAAGGTCGCACCCCGCCAGCGCCGTGGCCATGCCGGCCAGGTTCTGCGACGTGGGCGTGCGCATACGCATGCGCTCCAGGAACTTCGTACCGTTGCCGCGTGCGTAGTAATAGCACTCGCCACGAGGCTGCTCCACGAGATTGACCGCCTGGGCACCAGCAGCCGGCGAGCCTTTTACCTCGACAGCTATGTCGCCGGCGGGAATCTTGGCGATCATTTCATCGATGATCGAGATGGACTGCAGTACCTCGAGCGCACGCACCTTCACACGGGCGTAGCAGTCACCCTGTGTGTCCAAGATGGGCTGAAAGTCGGCAAGCCTGCCGTAGCCGCCGTTGCCCAGCATACGCGCGTCGTTGTTCACGTTGGAGGCGCGGGCGAACGGTCCCACCATGCTCTGCGCCACCGCACTCTCGTGGGTGATGTGCCCTACGCCCACGGTGCGGTTCTTCACCGAGGTGTCCTTCAGAAACGCATTGCAGAGCTGGGTGTAGTCGTCCTTGATACCCTCCAGCACGCGCTTCATCTCGGCAAGTTGCGATGCGTCCATATCGCGCACGACACCGCCTACCTTCACGACCGAGAAGATGACGCGGCCGCCGGTGGTCTTCTCGAACACGTCCAGCACGCGCTCGCGCAAGCGCCAGCAGTGCATGAACAGGCTCTCGTAGCCAAACGCATCGGCGGCGAGCCCCATCCACAGCACATGGGAGTGCACACGAGAGAGCTCGTGCCAGATGACGCGCAGGTACTCCGCACGCTCGGGAATCTCGACGCCCATGAGGCGCTCGACGGTCTCGGCATAGCCCATGGAATGCCCGAAGGCACAGATGCCGCAGATGCGCTCGGCCACGTAGATGAACTGGTTGTAATCACGCGTCTCGACCAGCTTCTCCAAGCCGCGGTGGATGAACCCGATCTGCGGGATGGCCTCGATAACGGTCTCGTCCTCGACCACCAGGTCGAGATGGAGGGGTTCGGGCAGCACCGGGTGCTGGGGGCCGAACGGGATGACGGTCGCCTTTCCCATGCTACTCACCTGACCTTTCGCTTGCAGCTGCCGCGGCCTTGGCGGCTTTGGCTTCCATGGCGGCGCGCACCTTGGCGGCCTTCTCGGGGTCGAGTCCGGCAATCTTCGCCTCGATCTCGGCCTCCTGGTCGGCCTCCGCGGCAGAAGCGGTCTCTGTAGCGGCCTTCTTCGCCTTCTCAGCCTTGGCAGCGGCGATCTTGGCCGCCTTGTCGCGCGCAGCCTTCTGCTCGGGCGAGATGATGGTCATGGGTTCTTTTTGCGACAGCGCATAGAAGTTGCCGCCGAAATCGATGGCGATGCCCTGGATGTCCACGCCAAACAGGTCGTGCGACTCGTTCTCGAACACGAACGCCTCGATGAACTCATCGGTAATGCTGGGGATGGTCGTCCCCTTCTTCACGCCCTTGATGGTGAGGTTCTCCAGGAGGGCGTCCTTCATGAACGAATAGATCATGTCGATGCCGTCTTCGGTGTTCACACAGAGCATCTGCACGAAGCGCCAGCCATCCGCCCTACGAGCACGGGCAGTAGCCGACAAGTCCTCGACGGTCAGGGGTGAAAACGTCGTCTCGAATGCCATGGTTTTTACGCCCCTTTCTTCTGGGCCTTGAGGGCTTTCGACTTCTCGTCGAGAATCCCTAGGCCCTGTACGACGGCGTCGATGATAGCCTCGGGGCGCACGGCGCAACCCGGAGCATACACGTCCACCGGAATGGCTTGGTCAACGCCGCCGATGACGTTGTAGCAATCGTGGAATATACCAGCCGAGCAGGCGCAGATACCGCACGCGATGACCACTTTCGGCTCGATCATCTGGTTGTAGATCTCTTTCACTACCTCGATGTTCTGCTCGTTCACGCTGCCGGTAACCAGGAAGATGTCGGCGTGCTTGGGGTTGCCCGTGTTGATGATGCCGAAGCGCTCCACGTCATAGCCGGGGCAGAGCGCGGCCAGCACCTCGATGTCGCAGCCGTTACAGCTGGAGGCATCGTAGTGGATGACCCACGGCGATTTGGTTGCATACGTCATATACGCCCTCCTTTACAGAAACGCCAAGACGGCGATGTTGACGAAGCCTGCGACGAATGCCACGGCCCAGGACGACTTCAGCAGCAGCTGCCACTTCACACGCGCGAAGTTGTTGTCGATCCAGATTTCCAAGAAGTACACCACTGCAATAACCACGAGCGCGATCAGGAAAGAAATCGGGTTTCCCCAAATGAAGAACAGGCCCGTCCAACCCAGGAACAACACGTTCTCGCACCAGTGCATGACCTCGACCTTAGCCAGGGTCTTGCCGCTCATCTCGGTGGTGATGCCCTTGACGATGTCTTGGTGGGCATGGTGGGAATACGACAGATCGAAGGGCGACTTGCGCAGCTTGATGGTGAGGATGAACAGGAAGCCCAGGAACACCAGCCAGATATTCGTGATGACAGGCGCGTCAAGCGACAACACACCGGCGGAGTTGAACGTGCCAGCCGCCATATAGAACGCCACTGCCATGAACAACACCATCGGCTCGTATGCCATGACCTGCAGCGTCTCGCGGTTCGCGCCGATCTCGGCGTAGGGGCTGCGCGTGGAATACGCGGCCACGATGAAGAACAGCGCCGAGAGCGTAATCACAAACACGCTCATGAGCAGGTTGCCACCCGAGTAGAAGATGCCGCCTGCAAGCAGGGTGAACACCAGCGCACAGGTGATGTAGGTGCCTTCGGTGGAGTTGACGGACACGTTGTCCTTCTCCAAGAGCTTGCGCACGTCGTAGTACGGCTGCAAAAGCGGAGGCCCCACGCGGCCCTGCATGCGTGCCGTGATCTTGCGGTCGATACCGGCCAGCAGGCAGCCGAGGACGGGTGCCACGATGGCGAAAACAAGGGTGCCGATGAGAGCGAAAAGCAAAGACATGTCAGATCACACCCTTTCCTAGAACAGTCCCGGCAGTGCCACGGCAGCAGCCGCGAACGCCACGATGATGGCAACAGAGCAGATGATGGTGCCTACCGGCGCGATGCGCTTCTCCCCGAAGATGCCTTCGAGATACCAGTTGCGCGCGGTTGCGGTGGTCTCGCCTGACAGCGAGTTCTTGTAGGTGCGCTCGGCGTTGTCGAGCCCGACGCCCGCAAGGTAGATGTCCGCCTTCTTGGCCTTGTTGCGGCCAAGCCCCGCGAACAGCACGATGGCAACGAGCGCCGCCGCAATGGAAGCGATCCACAGGTTCGTCGAGGCAATGTCCTGGCCGAGCGTGCCGAACACGCTGTACACATAGGGCTCGACGATGATCCAGGAGATGATGGGCAGGCACACGCAGCCAACAACGACGAGCACGGCCATGAGCATGATGGATGCCCATTCGCTCTTATGCACGGTTGTCTCAACGTTCTCAGGCTGGCCGGCGATACCGGAGAGCTTACCCAGCCACTTGGCCCAGAACATGAACGTAGCGGCCGAGCCGAACGCCAGCAGCAGGATAAGCGCCACTTGGCCAGTATCCACGAACGACACGAGCGTGGCCCACTTCGCCACCAGCATGCCGAAAGGCGCGATGAACATGCACATGATGCCCAGCATCATGAAGCGCGCCAGGCGCGGCATGCGCTCGAACAAGAGGTCCATGTCCTCGATGTCGCGGCTGCCGATATGATGCTCGGCCGTGCCCACGCACAAGAACAGCAGGGACTTCGCAATAGCATGGAACAGAATGAGGAAGGCGGCAGCCCAAACGGCCTCGGGAGTACCCACGCCCGCGCAGGCCGCGATCAGGCCCAGGTTCGCGATAGTGGAGTACGCGAGCACGCGCTTGGCGTTCGTTTGCGAGATGGCCATGAACGAGCACAGCGTGAACGTGATGCCGCCCACAAGGATGACCATGAGCGAGGGAACCGGGCACACCAGGAAGATAGGCGCCAGCTTCACCAGCAAAAAGACGCCGGCCTTCACCATCGTGGAGGAGTGCAACAGCGCCGAGGTGGGCGTCGGGGCAACCATAGCGCCCAGAAGCCACGTGTGGAACGGCATCTGCGCGGCCTTCGTGAGGCCCGCGAACGCAAGCGCCGTCGCCGGCAGCACCACGAGCATCGGGTTTTGCACGCCGAACTGCAAAAACTCCAAAAGCGACAGCGTGCCTATCTGAATGGCGCATACATATAGCGCCACGAGGAAGCCGATACCGCCCAAAAGGTTCATGATGATCTGGCGAAACGCATTTTTTATCGCCTCGTCGGTGCGCGTATAGGCGATCAGGAGGAATGAGCACACCGTGGTGACTTCCCAGCCCGTGAACATCCATACCATGTTGTTCGAGAAGACAATCAGGAACATGGCAGACAGGAACACGAACATGAGCGCGAAGAACACCGGGCGGCGATCTTTGGCACCCTCGGGCTCGTGCTTCTGGAAATCTTCCATGTAGCCGAGCGCATACACGCAGATACCCGAGCCGATAACGCCGATAATAAACGCCATGAGCAGCGACAGGGAGTCAAGATAAAGGGCCTGGGGTACCTCGACCCCATGCGCGAAGACGAACTCGAACACCAGCGCGCCCACGACTTGGACGACGGCGAGCACGAGCGCGCCTACATTCTTGTAGCGGATGCCGTAGTACACGATGGCAGCGCCAACAGCCAAGGTGACCGCGGAGCAGGCGTAGTCGACGACGGGCGACGAGAACTCAAACGAGATCCACGGCGCTCCCAGATAAGCGACCACCAGCCCGATGGATACCAAGCCGATGATGAGCGCCGAGGCGCCCACAATCACGTTTCTCGCCCGGTTGTTGCGTGCCACCAGCAACACAGCGGCAACAACCAGCGGGAAAAGGATTAAGAACCCGAGCATAGCCACGTAGCTTCCCCCTTTGCATAGAGTCGGAAAACGAGCGAACAAAAGCGGCCTGTGCCGCTGCCGCCACTTTAGCAAAGAAAAGCAAACCAGGCTTCTCATGGGCCAGGTTGAGGGGGATTTGCTCGGTAAAAGGGGCAAGCAGGCACCGCGCACCGCCGGAAGCGGCAGAAAAGCCCGGGCAGGCGGTCGCTTGGCTCCTACCGGGCTTTTTTGAAAATTGTGCATTTGAACAATTTCGGAGGATTGCGCCATGTCGCCCGTGGACAAAATAGGGCTTCGGGGCATTGCGTCACAACTCAGATGGGTTTGCGAAAATCTACGACCTGGCCTTTTATCCCGGACAGGAAGAAATCACCTTCGAAATCGCTGTTTTTTGCGACCCTGAAGCCCAATTTTGTCCATGATGCTTTCCATGATCTTTATAGCGAAGCGATCCCGCAATCGTACCTTGGTCGAAATCTCACGGCAACGAACGAGCTCGGAAGATCAAACGATCCTAGCGCTCCCCCGTTTCCAACTCGCCAACCTGCTGCGCGACCGCCCGCTGCTCCCCTAGCTCCAACTTCCTCAACCGCCTCCACTCAAATGCAAGGAACGTCAGCACGACCAGGATAGACGTGATATCCGAGATAGACGGGGCCAGAAACAGGCTTTGCAGCGGCGTGATGCCGAGCAGGCCTGGCAGTATATAAGGCGCGCTCAGCAACAGCGGGATGAAGAACAGTATCTGACGCGTCAGCGTGAGCACCGTGGCTTTGAATGCCTGACCGGTGGCATCGAAGTAGTTCGACCCGATCAGCGACACCGGGATGATCGGGATGAATACCAGGTAGGCCACGAGCGCCCATGCAGTTATGTCGAGGTACTCCGCCGGCAGACTGAACATATGCGAGTACATGTCGGGCAGGAACAGGACCGACAGCCACAGCGGCGTGGTGATAGCCACGCCCAGCACGATAGCCTGCCCGAGCGTGCGTTTCATGCGTCCGAAGTTCCGCGCACCGTAGTTGTAGCCGATGATGGGCTGCGCGCCCATGGCGATGCCCATGGAGGGCATGATGGTGAACAGGCCCACCGCCGAGAGCACGCGCATCACGGCAAGCGCTCCGTCCGAGCCGAGAGCGTCGTGCGCGCCGAAGCTCATCAGCAGGTTGTTCATGATCATGTTGGACACGGCGAATCCCAATTCCATCACTGCCGGCGCCACGCCCAGCGCGCAGATACGCAAGGCCACCTTGGCCTTGATGCCCAGCGACACGCGACGCAAGGGCATGGGTGACTTGCGCGCCAAGAAGAATTGCATGACGAATGCCGCCGACAGCGCCCACGAGCACACCGTTGCCAAGGCAGCACCGGTCATGCCGCCGTCCAACACCATGACGAACAGGTAGCCCAGCACCACGTTTGCTCCCGTGCCGATAAGCATAGAGCCCAGTGCCCGGTTCGGGTGCCCCGCGGTACGGATGAAGTTGTTCATGCCGAACGCGATGAACTGCAGGGGACAGCCCGCAACGATCACGATCATGAAAGCGTGTGCATGCGGCAACACCACGTCGTCTGCACCTGAGGCGCGCAGGATGGGATCGAGCGCTACGAGGCCCACGATCCACACGATGACGCCCGCCACCAGCAGCAACACGAAGCTGTTGCCCAGCACGCGCTCGGCCACGCGCTTCTTGCGTTCGCCCAGCTTGATGGCTGCGAGCGCGTTTCCGCCCACGCCCACCAGCATGGCTATGGCCACCATGAACGTCATGGCAGGGTTCGCCACCGTCGTGGCCGCCAAACCATCGGCACCTACCGCCGCACCCACGTACATCGCATCGATGACGTTGTAGAGCGTTTGTACCAGCACGCCCACCACCGCCGGGACAGAGAACTCCAGCAGAAGCTTCAGCGTACTGTCCGTGCCCATGCGCGTGATCTTGGCATCACCCGCACGCTGGTTCTCGGTGCGCTCGACCGGCACGGCGACTTCCAGGTCGCCGGTGTCGAGAGCGGGACGATGCTCGAAAGGCTTCTCGGCTGCTATCTGCTGCTCCCGCCCGCTTGGCGCGGACAGGGTTGCGTCGCTCATGGCCTCGAGCGCGTCCTGCGCCTGGCCCTCGGTCGCCGCTTGCGGCGCTTGCCCCGTTGCCAGCGTCTGCCGTGCGTTCGCATCCTTATTGTTTCCCTGTGCGGCCCGCGGCGCGTCTTGCGCCCGCTCCTGCCTGGGTTCCGTACCTTTCACGGACTCCGTCCTCTCCGTAGGCAACTCTTGCTCCACCTGCATGCAAGCGATCTGGAACGCACAATATACGCCGTTGCGTGCGCGGCGGCGGCACGTACCTCTGATCGCGGTATTATCCGGGTTGTCCCGGCAGACAGAACCCGAAGCCGGAACTTCCTGCTGAGCAGGGCTCGACGTCTTCAGGATTCGGGTCATCCCGAACGATGAGAAAGTATACGGGAGAGCACACCGCGAGACAAGGGGCATCTGCGCCGATGCCCCCGCTGCCTCCTCTTTCGTTGTTCGGCATGCAAGGCACACGCGTCGGCTGCATCCGAAGATATTCCGAATCCCTGTCAGGATATGGTTCGCTGGTTCGTATTGTAGGATGAAGCAGTATTGCGAGAGTCCGGCCACTGCAGAAGCCGACCCGATTCCACCGAAAGATAGAGCGCATATGGAAGAGCATTCCTACCAAGAGGAGACAGAGCGGTTGGTGAGAGCCTACTCCGATCTCGTCTTGCGGTTGAGCTACACCTACCTGAAGTCCACGCACGACGCGCAGGATATCTGTCAGACGGTCTTCCTCAAGCTTTTACGTGCGAAACCGGACTTCGACGGGCCGGTCCACGAGAAAGCCTGGATCATCCGCACCACGGCGAACGCCTGCAAGGACGCGTTGCGCGGCGGGTTTCGCCGCAAGACCGTGGGCCTGGATACAGCGGCCGAAGCAGCGGCACCATCGCCGCCCGAAAGCGGCGTGCTCGACGAGGTCATGGCCTTGCCGCCCAAGTACCGCGAGGCCATCTACCTGCACTATTTCGAAGGATACTCCGTAAGCGAGATAGCGGAACTCACCGGTCGCAGCATTGCCGCCGTAAGTGCGCATTTGAGCCGAGGGCGCGCAAAGCTGCGTACGGTTTTGAAAGGAGTCTATGGTGAGCGGGGAATATAAAGAAGCCATGAGTCAGTTGAAGTTCTCCGAAGAAGCAAAGACACGTATGGCACGCGATTTGGCGGAGGCCCGGGAGACTACGACGCGCGATACGCGGCAGGAACAAAGGACTGCGTCTGGGCAAGGTGCCTCGGATACGAAAAGCGCCTCACCGTGCCACCGGAGTCCTATGCGCCAAACCTGGCGTGTGGCTGCGGCCTGCGGGTTGGCCGCAGCGTTCGTGGTGGCTCTCGGAGGCGCTGCTTACGCCACCGGGGCGCTGCGCGGCGTGACGGCGGCGTTCGACGACGTGTTCGGCGGGCCGCCAGCACAAACCGAGATTGTCGAGAAGATCGGGCGACCCATCGGGGCGTCGGCCTCCGCCGACGGCATCACTGTCACCGCCGACTCCATCATCGGCGACAAGTTCAACTACGTCATCGTATACAACGTGGAGAAGGACGACGGCACGCCCTTCGATGTAGAGCCGCTTGAGAACGGATACCTGCCACTTTTCTTCGAAGGGGCGGTAGCGGCCGCCTACGAATCGCAGGGAGGCGGAGGAAGCGGCTATTTCTTCGATGCGGTACCGGGGGACAACGCCATACAGTACGTTTCGCAATGCATGGCAAACATGGCAGAGGGCGATACCATCATCGGTAAAACCCTGCATGTGGACTTCGGCAAGCTGGTCATGCATAGCGGCGAAGGCGACCCCGAAACCGTCTCAAACGGCTCGTGGAAAATGAAGTTCGTGGTGAATTACGAAGACACATCGAAGAGCATCAACGTAAACAAGCCCTGCGTTGTTTCGAACATGAAAGCGAGCATCGATCAAGTTACGCTCTCGCCCATAGCCATCAACGTAAGCTACACCGTCAAGGGCACGCCCAGCATAGAGCAACAGGAATCAGGCCGGATGTCCGATCACAACGAAAGCGAGTACGACCGATTCGCAAAACTTCCCCTCGTGCTGAACATGAAAGACGGGTCACACGTCGAGCTTGTGCAGCTATACATGAGCGAAGGCCTCTCCCAGGAAGGGGATCTGTCGCGCTGCCGAAAGTCAGTAATGTTCGACCAGTTCCTCAATCTTGACGATGTACGGTCCGTCACCGTGGGCGACGTAGAGATCACCTGTTCATAGCTCCTTTTCTACCAGACAGATCAAGCACCGCGCGGAAGGCCCCGTCTTTTGAGCGGCGCGATTTCCCCTACCGGCAGTCCAGGTACTCGAGGAAGCGCTTCGTAGCCAGCGAGGCGCCTTCCTTGCTTCTTAGCGCCAAGCCAATGGTGCGGAAGGCCGGCTCGGCAAGGGGGCGCACCGCGATACGGTACGGCACGCGCTTCAAGATGAGCTCGGGAAGAATGCCCACGCCCAAGCCGCACTCGACCATGGCCATGATGGCATAGTCGTCCCACGTGGTGAAGTGCACATCCGGACGCAGGCCGGCGTGGTCGAACACATCGGAAACCACGGTGTTGTCGCCCTTCCGCAGCAGCAAGAACGGATCGTCGCACAGCGCCTCGGCAGGTATGCGCTCGCGTGCAGCAAGGGGATGGTCCTCAGGTACCACGGCCATGAGCTCGTCGCGGCCCGCCAGCAGCACCTCCAAATCGGGATGCGTCGGCAGCTGCAGGAAGCCGCAGTCCACGCGCCCGTCGAGCAGCCACGACTCGATCTCGGAATAGTCGCCCATCACCAGCTCGTAGTCGATGTTCGGGTAGTCCTCCCGAAACGCGCGAATGATGTTCGGCAGCCAGTGCGTGGCCACGCTTGAGAACGTGCCGATGCGAATGAGCCCTGACTGCATGCCCGCCAGGTCGTCCACCTGCATCTGCAGCTTATCGTACTCGGCGCATACGCTCTGCGCGAACGGCAGCAACCGCGAGCCCTCGGAGGTAAGGCTCACGCCCGCACGACTGCGCGCCAGAAGCGACACCTTCCAGTCGCGCTCGAGGTCGGCAATCATGCGGCTCACGCCCGACTGCGAGTACGACAGCGCCTCGGCCGCCTTCGTGAAGCTTCCGCACTCAACCGTCTTGACGAACGCCTGGTACTTCTG
The DNA here is from genome assembly GCF_036667095.1 of Gordonibacter sp. Taxonomy (NCBI): domain Bacteria; kingdom Bacillati; phylum Actinomycetota; class Coriobacteriia; order Eggerthellales; family Eggerthellaceae; genus Gordonibacter; species Gordonibacter sp. Next base: position 27,457 of record NZ_JAVWUP010000025.1, read on the forward strand.
GATGTTCGCGTCCACTTCCCCACCTTCCCCAGCTCCCACGCAGCTGCTTGGTCTGCATGCAAATTTATCATCGACTCCATGATAAACATTCGCTTTTGCAATTAACAGCAACATGGGAAACTAGCGCGGCAAAATTCCCGAAATTCCAACGTCAGAAGAAGAGGGCGAAAACAGAAGAGAAAGTCGAGCGCGTCCGTGAGAAGAGCCTACACCAAATACCTTGCAGCGCTGCTTTTGTTCGCAGCAACATGAACGCCTGAGGCCTGTTCTGCGGTGGTATGTCCCCATTACAGTAGTAATCAACCCAAAACCATAGCTCATATGACCGA
>NZ_JAVWUP010000026.1:0-27763 GCF_036667095.1 Gordonibacter sp.
GCCGCTGCAGGCATGCTGGCAAGGGCGTTTGCAGCTCGGAGTATCTCGTCCTTATCCTCGCTTTCCCCTATCCCTTTTCCTTCCCCATCCCCTTCGTCTTCGCTCTCGCCACCTACGTTTTCGCAGCTATTTTCCCATCTAGCTTGCTCAATCTGACGGTTGAACGACGCAATGACGGACCTTTCATCCGAGGGCCCTGGTGCAACGGCACGCTTGATGTCGCGCACGCGTGGCAGCAGAGCGTAGGCCACTACCATGACCAGCATGATAAGCACGGTGCCGCCTGCTTCGCCAAACGGCGTAAGCGAGCTGAGGAATGCGGGGTCTACTATCGACAACGAACCGCCTAGCGAGCCTAGTGCCAAACAACCGCGTCCAATGCCGAACACGAAAATAGGCGACAGGCGGAACTCTTGCGATATTTCGCCGAAGAACATCCACATAAGCGCTTCGAAGCACATGTAGCCCGTAAGCAAAATGAGCGGTGGCAGGATGGATTCCTGCAATGCTAGTGAGGGCAAGAAGAGCAGGGTAATAGCAATGCACGGTATAAGAGGTCTGAACAGGAAATCCCAGTGGCTGCGTTTGTCGATGGAGAACACTGTCACCATCAAAAGCACCGTCGCGGCCCCTCCGGCGAATAGGGCCAAAAGCTGAGTGGTCAGATCGGACGAGGGCAGGATGACCTGTGTCGATATGGACCGCAATGCTCCCAGTGCAAAGCCAAATAACAACACTGGCAGCGCCAGGCGAATAGAGAACGGCCCTTTCTTGACGGGCAGTGGCGTGAAGATGGGCATGGCGCGGCGCACGGCATAGCTCACCGGTGTCAGCTCCCACAGCAGCGGCAGCTCTAGCAGTGGCAGGCAGGCGGTCAGAATGCCTGAGAACGGTGCGGGAATTACATGTAGCACGAACGAGTAAATGGCTACGGCAATGACGATGGCCACGGCCGTGTTTATAACGATAGTGGCAGCACCGTTACGCGAAAACGCAGTGCCCCAGAATAGCAACAGCAAGGCCGACCCGATGCCGGTCGACACGCCCGAAAACACCGTAAGCGCTATGCCGAGCGCCCCCGGCTCTCCTGCGGCGAATACCGCAAACGTGCCGATGGAGGTAAGTAAACTGGTGCCAAGCAGCACGCGCTTGGCTGTATAGAACTTGAGAAACTTCTGATCGGTCATGCCAGCGACCAGAAGCGACAGGCCGAACACCACGATAGAGATAAGGAATACGAACGAAATCATGGGGGTAGGGGCATTGGCTAAAAAAGCTGGAGGGGGTATCTGGAAAATGGTCGTCGTCCCGAACATGGCGGTGTATATCCAAGCTTGATGTATACCGAATCCGAGTGAGAGCGTGCTTAGTTCGCCTTGAGTGCCCATACCTCTATCATCATCGACCACAATACTGATGCGCGGAAACGTCAACGCCATGAGTAGAACCTCGCTTTTCCCCTGATTGTGGACCTTGCGGCCCAAGCGATTTTCCCAACAAGTGACTGCGGCAGTGTTGCTCTGGATATTGAAAACCTACTTCCGCTGTGCGGGAGTAGGTGCTACCCCAAACATGAGTGAAGCTTTTTCTATTCCAAGACCATACCGGGTGGGCCCGTTGTGGTCAAGGCGAATTAACTTATTTTCGTACAGGCCGCGTGCGTGGTAAAAATATAAATACAACTGTTGAACAGGCAATACGGAGTCGCTGCATCGGCGAGGATGACGAAAATCAACCTCTCGGGCCGATGGCGGCCACCGTAAAGACCCGTTGCGTCTCGACAGCTTTGATGGAGAGCGGGTCTTCAAAAAAAATCGATCTCGTGGATCGATGCCCAGATGCTAAAGCGTCCCTTGGAGACGATGACCGCGAAACGCGGATTCCGTACTCTTCGAATTGCACGTTTCTTTTGCGGAGATATCCGTTTTTAAACGCTCTTTGCGCGGGAAACGAGAGGGATTGGTGGGAGAGAAGTAAGAAAGGAGGAGGGTGCGTGGTCGTTTCTTCCGACTTACCGTACGGTTTTCGGGGCGAGTTTGCGAAAGACGTTCAGGGACGGCTTTCGAAACTACGGAAGCTTCGGTTATTTCTGCAATACTGAAGCGTCCGTAATTTCCTGAGGATACTGTGCGGTTTTCGGTCTTGCTACTGCGCAGAGGGGAAGCAAAACCAACAGATTGGCAGGCGGCCTGATGCTCATGCTTAGGCCAGCTTCCAATTACACGAGTTTACCCTGAAGGGGGGACTGATGGATAAAAAAGAGTTCACGGTCTCAGAGGTTATTGACTCTATCGGCATCAGCTCGCACACGTGGGTCGTCTTTGTACTTTTGGCTTTCGCCATGATCTTCGACGGCTACGATTTCATGATTGTCAATTCGACTAATATGTTCGTGGCCCATACATTTTGGCCCGACAACGCGAATCCGGGTGCCCTTATGGGGTCGCTCACCACGTGGGGCCTGCTCGGCATGGTTATCGGCGGTGCTGTCGGTGGTATCATGTCCGACAAGCTTGGCCGCAAAAAGACACTCATCGTCGCTGTCATGTTCTACGGCTTGTTCACCTTGCCGCAGGCTTTTGCTAACGACATGATGTTCTTTGCGGCGTTTCGCCTGATCGCCGGCTTCGGCGTGGGCTCCTGTATTCCCGTGGTAACAACGGTGTTTTCTGAGAGTATGCCGTCCAAGCAACGTGGCATCTTCGTGACGTTCGGCATGGCCTTTATGGTTGTCGGCTGGGTTTTGGCAGGCCTTATTGCCAACCCCATCTGCAACGCGGCCACGCCGCTCTTGGGTGACTTTACCAACCAGATCACGTACGCCACCGCAGAGGGTACCGCAACGATGTTCGCCAACTGGCGCCTCTGCTACCTGATCGGTGGCATACCGCTTATCTACGGCGTTGTCCTTTTCTTTACTATGCATGAGACGCCGCACTGGTATGCCAATTCTGGCAATAAAGAGATGGCCTGCAAGCGCCTTACCCAAATCGAGCAGGCTACCCGCCATACGAGCCATGAGTATGACCCTGCCTTGCTTATCGTTCCACCGAAGCCCGCCAAGACCGGCCCTTCGGTTTTGTTCTCAAGCAAGTTCATTGTGGCAACCTGCGCCATCTGGGCTGCCTACTTCGTTGGCCAGTTCTGCGTGTATGGCATGAATGCCTGGATCCCCACCTGGTTTGTGGGCCTGGGGTACTCTCAAGCGGACAGCGTTTCGCTTCAAACGTGGAACAACGTAGCTGCCATCGCATCTAACATTATAGTGGGCTTCGTCTCCGACAAGGTGGGCCGCAAGCGGAACCTGGCCTTCGCGTGGCTGTTCTGCGTCGTGGCCATCGTTTTGTGCTCCCTTTTCGTGGTCCCGAACAACATGGGCATCTGCATCGCCCTTATGCTCCTGTTCGGCTTCGCGCTGAACTACGCTATCACGGCAGTTCAGCCCCTTATGCCGGAAAGCTATCCGACCGCCATCCGCAATACCGGTACGTCGTGGTGCCAGGCGTTCGCCCGCTTCGGCGGCTCGGCATCCTCTATCGTGCTGGGTGGCATTGCTGGCATGGCGTTCTTCCAGACCGCAACAGGTGCTACCAACTGGAGTACGGTTGTGCTGGTGCTTATCGTCCCGTTTGCCTTGGGCTTTGTCTGCACGGTGTTGTTTGTGAAAGAAACTGCAGGCAAGTCTATGGATCAGCTTGCGGCCGAGGAACAGAAGCTCGGTGCCTCCGAGAGCGACGGCAACATGCGCTTCATCTGCATGCTGGTCATTGTGTCCATCTTGGCAGTGCTTTGCATCGTGTGCCCGTTGGTCGTGCCCGGCTGGTCAAAGCAGCCCTACGCTTTGCCGCTCATGGCAATTGGCCTGCTACTGCCCTTTGTGTACTTCTTCGTGTTCGGCGGTGCCCAGCTGGCGAAGACGAAAGCTGCCAAGAGCAAGTAAAGCTTCTTGGCGCTTCAAATGAAAAGGCTCCCTGCAATTGCGGGGAGCCTTTTTTCGGCGGGACGCCCGGCATGGGCGCGTCTCTCATGGGTGAGAGGGAAGGGCCTTTTGCTAATGGTTCAATGAAAGGCTTTCCCTGCCCAATTACGATAGAGAGAGGGGATTCTTTGCTCGACCAGAGGTCTGCCAAGAATCCTCCGACCCGCTTGAATATTCGGTACTTAGTCGCACCTTTCCAGATCAGGTAGCTTGTCGTAGGGGATTCCCTTGCTCGAGGAGAGCCACTTCTTCGCCTTTTGGAGTTTGGTAGCACCCGAATCTTCGAAGCCCTCGCTTAGGCCTCGGTACTCCTCCTTGATGCCCATGGCGATGGCGGCTGCAACGGCAATGCGCAGCTTGGCCACGTCCTTAGCCCTTATCTCGTAGCACTCGCCATGGTTCTTGAAGTCAACCAGCTGCACATGTACCTCTTTGTGCAGATCATCCTCGTTCACGAAATCAAAGGGGGGCTCGCTCAACGTGCCATCTATTTGCCACTTCATCCCATTGACGTAGTAGTGCTTGAACAGATGCAAGGTGTGGAACACGTACTCCCAGCGTTCGAGTTTCAGATAATACGTGAGGGTTTTCGCATCGGGCTTGATGCAGCCCATCTCCCCGCCCATGCGGCCGAAGATGACCGCTTTGTCGCGTTCGCTTGACCAGGTACCTTTGATGCTGAGAAATGTTTCCCCGTCTTCGTACCACACGTCGAAGTCCTCGTGGCGCGCCAGGGCGTCTTTCGGAAAGTATACTTTGTTGTTCTTCAAGGAACCTCCTTAGAAGCGCGTTTTCGCACAAGGGGGATTATAGCATCGGTGTGCAGAATTCCGAAAGTTCAGAGAAATTAAAATGTAACTAGTGAACAGGCGATATGTAGTTTTACACCCCTGAGGGAGGACGAAAATCAACCCTGTGGGACGATGGGTTGACGGGCAAAATTGTCCCTGTGATTCGATGCGCCCTGTGCGCGGGTCTTTAAGCTAGAGCCTGTCAGCTTCTGGCGATTGCTTTTCGGCCTTTCGGCCGTGGGGTCCGCCAAGCATACGACAGACCGCAAGAGGGTCGGGGCGGGGCCGCTGCACAACGCACTGTCGCCGCAACCGACCGAGGACTTGAATGGGAGGCCCCCACTATGTGTTTTAGACCAGCTGATGCTTCCGCCGGCTCAGGCATGAACAAATGCCCCGAGTGCGGCAAGACCATCCAGATGATGGCCGGCGTCACCCTGAAGAACTGCCCGTTCTGCAAATGCGATTTCACGCCCTACATTGACGGCACGAAGCCGCTGCCGAATGCGGCTCCCGGTGCTCCTGCAGCACCTGCTGCTCCCGGCGCCCCGAAAGCACCCGGTGCTCCTGCAGCACCTGCCGCCCCCGCGGCACCGAAGCCTCCGAGCGCTTAAGCGTAAGTATCCGACATCTGCGAGGGGGAAGCGCGGTGTCGAGAGGGAGGGCTTGGTAAGGGATCAGGCGCGATGGCTTGCGCTGATTTAAGTTCTACCGTACACGATCGATGAGTGTAGAAAGAAGGAGAACATGGCATACGGCAAACAATGGCAAACCGTGAGGGAAGACGGAACCGTCGTAACCCGCAGCAACACGTGGTCGCCTCCGGGAAGCCACCCGGTAGGATACGGCGTGAAGGTGGTTACCAAGGATGGCGAGCTTATCCGCGTCGAGGGTGACGACGACAACCCGATTACCACTGGTCGTGTCAACGCGTTGAACCTTGCGCTGCGTGAGTACACCTACGCACCGGAGCGTATCATCCACCCGATGAAGCGCGCGTATGAAGATCGCGGCAAGGACAAATGGGTGCGCACCACGTGGGACGAGGCACTCGACACCATTGCCGATAAGGTTCATTACTTCCAGAACACCTACGGTCCCGAGTCCATCGTGGTATTCGGCGGCACCGGGCGTGAGGCCTGTATCTTCTACTACGCCTTGACGTTCTCGGTTCTGCAGTCGCCCAACTGCTGCTACGCGCAGTCCGGCTGGTCTTGCTATGGCCCGCGTTGCTCCATCGCCGACTATGTTTTGGGTGCGGGATATCCCGAGCTCGATTATGCAGGTCACCTCCCGGGCAGCTATCAGGATCCGGCCTACACGGTTCCTAAGTGGATTGTGGTGTGGGGCAAAGAGCCTCTGCCCTCCAATGGCGACGGCTTCTTCGGGCACTGCCTCGTTGACTTGATGAAGCTTGGCACCAAGATTATCTCCATCGATCCGCGTATCACCTGGGTTGGCGCCCATAACGGCAACATCAACCTGCAGGTTCGCCCGCAGACCGATACCGCTCTTGCGCTCGGCATTATGAACCTTATGTTCGAGTCTGGTGAATTCGACCAGGAATTCGCAGAGAAGTGGATTTACGGCCTCGATGAGATGAAGGCGCGTGCGGCTGAGTATCCGGTCGAGAAGGTTTCTGAGATTACGACGGTTCCGGTTGAAGACATCAAGCGCGTTGCCCACATCGTTGGCACCGAGCGCCCGATTGGTTGGGCGTGGGGTCTTGCGTTTGACCAAAACAAGAACGGCGTTCAGCTTGCCCAGGCAATGATCATCCTGGCGGCTCTTTCCGGGTCGATCGACCGCCCCGGCGGCCTGACGCTTGGTCCTCCGTCGGCGCTTTTGGGCAAATGGCGTATGGAGCAGCGTGGCGCTATGGAAGACGATGTCTGGTCGAAGCGCATCGGCGCGGCCGCATGGCCGGGTCTGTCCACGGGTATGGCTACCACGCAGCCCGACGAGACGCTGAACACCATGGAGACCGATCAGCCCTACGCCCTGAAGATGGGTTGGTTCAACAGCTCCAACTTCCTTACCCCCACCTGCTCGGCGCAGCCGAAGCGTTGGCACAAGGCACTCCAGAAGCTCGAGTTCGTGGTGGTGCAAGACCTCACCATGACCCCGACGGCTATGGCCTTGGGCGACTACTTCCTGCCGATGGCCACGTGGGCCGAGCACAACGGCATCGTGCTGACACACTACGGCCGCAACACCGTGTTCATGGGCCCCATGAACAAGGCTTTGACGGTGGGCGAGTGCAAGTCCGATGTGGAAATATGTCTCATGTTCGGTCAGCGCCTGAACCCCGGCTGGTGGCCGTGGTATAAGCCGGCTGACGGCAAGTCGCTTGACCTAGATGCCTTGGCAGTGGCCGTGGAAGACTTCTATAGCGATCAGCTCAAAGAGCTTGGTTTCGACTGGAAGACGTTCCAGGAACTCGGTCTGTACCAGCCTGGCGCGCACGGCTTCGAGTACGAGAAATACGAGAAGGGCCTGCTGCGTTTTGACGGCGAGCCCGGTTTCAACACCATCACCGGCCAGATCGAAGCCTACTCGATCCTGTACGAATCCTGGGGCGAGGATCCGCTGCCGTACTACGAGGAGCCGAACTACAGCCAGATCAGCCAGCCCGATCTTGCTGCCCAGTACCCACTGTTCTCCACCTCAGGCTCGCGCCGCTACAGCTCGTTCCACTCCGAGCATCGCCAGGTTCCGTCGCTGCGCCAGATTGATCCGTGGCCGTGGATTCAGCTCAACCCCGAGACCGCTGAAGAGTACGGCATCACCGACGGCGACTGGTGCGAGGTGTACAACATGCTCGGCGAGGCTCGCTTCAAGGCCGAAATCACGCCGGTTATTAAGCCCGGTATCCTGAACTGCGCTCATGGCTGGTGGTTCCCCGAGCAAGACGGCGAAGAGCCCAACCTGTTCGGCGTGTGGAAGTCTAACTTCAACAGCCTCGTGCCGCACTTCAATGTCGGTAAGCTTGGATTCGGCGCTCCGTTCAAGGGTGTTATGTGCAACATCCGCCGCGTTCGCAGCCTTGACCAAGACTAACAGATAAGGACGTGACACAAATGGCAGATCAAAAGTACGCTTTGCTTGTTGACTACACTTACTTTTCGGGCAACCATGCCGCCGAGATTGCCTGCAAGGAAGAACTGGGCCTCCCGCTCGACCAGTTCGGCATCAAAGAAGTCGAAGTGGGCCCTTTCAAGAAGACCGAAGGCAACGACGGCGACGCATGGGAGTGGTTCTACCTTCCGTGCCCCACGTCCATCTTCTCCGAGCATTGGGGGACCGGTGGAGACCGTGCCGGCCAGCGCCCCTTGGCCGTTCAGGTAGAGGAATCCGCGTCCATGTACTATGGTACGGTGGAAGAGATGATTGCCAAGATGGCAGAGTTCGATCGCCCGATGGTGCTGTTCCAGCTCTAGGCAGGTAAAACGCTGTGACGCTCTGGTCATCGGACACGCAAGCCGATGACCAGAGCAATGATGACCGACAAGGAGGGTAAAATGACTCGAGACGAATTCTTGGAGCTTGACGCTCCAGCTGCAGCAGAGAAACTGAATGCTCTTTTGGCTGAGGGAAAAAGCCAGGATGAGGCTATGGCTGAATGCGGAGTAGCCAAAGCCGATCTCATGAAGATACAGGTTTTCTTCGTGAAGGACAAGTACATCGCCCGTGCTTGGGGTGGCTACACCTCCACAAAGCGTACGGGCAACGAGGCCGGCGACGCTGATATCGGCATTGGCGGTAGCGATCCTTCCAAGGGCTACGCTGGCGTCTAGTCAAAGCGCGCTGGTGACAAAGGGGAAGGCTTGTTCGCGCAGGACGAGCCTTCTCGCTCTGGTGAGGACGCATTGTCCGCACACCTTACTGGCTACAGCAAGCTGTGCAGGCAATGCACGATGCCAAGTCGATCAGGGGCAGATGCAAGGCTGAGTTTGAAGATCCGAGCATAAGGAGACGAGGCTTTATGGCAACCGAAGAAGAGATTTTGGCCGAGGTCGAACAGTGCGGTCGCTTAACACCAGAGCAGGAGGATATCCTGTACAACATATCCTTAAAGCAAGACGAGTGGGGTCGACAATCGACAAATTTGCTGCTCAACAAAGTAAAGGGAAACCCGATATACGAGCCGATGTTCGAGCGCGAGTTCCTTACCTACCAAGTGTTCAATCATGGTGGTAAGCACGAGATCGCTTGTTTGTACGTTACCTTGAAAGGTTTGCGCTACTGCGTTATGTTCGCAGACGAGCTTTCTGCCCGTCGTGCGCTGAACCCTGCAGGTGCACCGTGGCAAGTGGTGGCCTAGGGATTATCTTTGATGCACAAGGCGCACTAACTTGAAAAAAGGAGACTAGCGATGCAGCTTGGTTCAACGGTAACCCTTGCCTATACGGGCACACTCGAAGATGGCACGGTATTTGGCTTTGCCACAAAAGAGGAGCCTATGAAATTCCAGACAGGGATGGATATGGCTATCGATGGCTTCGAGAACGCCGTTTTAGAGATGAACGAAGCGGGGGAGAAGAAGACCTTCGTTGTTGATGAGTACGAGGCCTATGGCGAGTACCTGGAGAGCCATACAGCAAAAATTCCCATCGAGCAGATTCCGGTGGACAATATTGCGGTAGGGAAGCGCATTTGGCTATCAAGCAGCGAGGACGGCGCACCCATGCCCGCGACGGTTCTGGAAATTGAAGGAAGCGTGGCGCTGTTCGACCTCAATCATCCCCTCGCGGGAAAGAACCTTACGTTTGAAGTGGAGTTGCTGGAGGTCGAGGAAGCTCCTGAGGATTTTGTTTCTGCAGTTGAGAAAGCGAAGCACATGAAGGAACAGGCCAAGTTGCTGGGCGGTGACTCGGGCGAGGACTTCCGCTGAGGATATCTCCGTTGAGGGCACAGTTGCGCGAGGTGCGGGCGAGCGCTCGTGCCTCGCAATGTTTTTGAAAGGGGTGGAAAGGCGTGTGCTGGTCGTGCAATCCGATCTGCGGCGGCTGCAGGCCGCCGCGCAAGCGTCCAATCAAATGCCCGGAATGCGGTATGTTTAATGCGGTTGATTTAGAGCATTTCAAAAACATCAACCCGTGTACCAAGTGCGGCTTCGACTTGACCGACCTTGCTCTGCCAGAAGCGATCGTGTGCACGATCTGCGGCGAAACATGCTACAACCCTTGTCGCAAAGGCAAAGAAGAGCAGCCTGGCAATGAGAAGCGTGCCTGCCAGGTTCGCATCAAAGAACCGCTGAGGCCCTAAAGGGGGTAACTGAGTCCGCCCTACGCCCGCCCTTCGCACCACGCGCAGGCGCTGGGCGAGGCGGCGATGCCGCCGAGCGCGCTTTCGCGCAGCTCGAAAGGCAGGGAGCGCCCTACGGCATCCATGGTGGACACCGTTTCGTCGAAGTCCACGAGGTTGCCGATGCCGGCCAGGGCGATCTGCGCACTGACCAGCGCCGTGGCCGCCGCGGTGGCATTGCGTTTCTGGCAAGGCACTTCCACGAGACCCCCCACCGGATCGCATACCAGGCCCATGAGCGCGCACAGTGCGTTGCCTGCTGCGGCCAACGCTTGGTTGGGCGTGCCCCCCGCCATCTCCACCGTTGCAGCAGCGGCCATGGCGGCTGCCGAGCCCACCTCGGCCTGGCATCCTCCCTCCGCGCCCGATACCGTGGCGTTGCGGGCGACGAGGTAGCCCACAGCTGCTGCGGCGAGCAGGCCCCGACGGAGTGTATCGGCATCGTAGCCTCGCTGCTCTTCTAAAGCCAGCAGCACGCCGGGCACAACACCCGACGAGCCTGCGGTGGGGGCGGCGACGATGCGGCCCATCGAGGCGTTCGTCTCCAGCACGGCAAGCGCGTACTCCATTGCGCATCCGGTCAGCTCATCGACGACGGAGGTTTCCTGCGTGCGCGAGCGGCGCACGGCGCGCGCCTCGCCACCAATGAGGCCGCCCATCGACAGCACCGGCTCGCGCAAGGGCCCGGTCGCCGAGGCTCGCATGACGCCCAGCGCCCGGTCGAGGTAGGCTTGCGCGTCGCAGCGATGTCCGCCCCGTGCGGCCAGCGCCTCCTCGCGTGCCAAAAAGGCATCGGACAGGGAGCCGCCTTGCTCTTCGCAGCGCGCAAGCAGCTCGTTGCCCGTGGTGAACTCACAGGTCGAGAAGCGCAGTTCGGCTTCTTCGGCCGACGGGGAGTAGGGGTCGACGAGCTCGCCTGCGGGGCTATCAGCGGCTACGATGCGCACGTCGTACACCGCCGGATGCCTCTCGATGCACTCTTTCACCGCAGGGGGAAGCGCTCCGTCCACCTCGAGCACCGTGTAGGCTCCCGATCCGCGCCGGGTGCGGAACATGCGCGCCGTGCCGATGTTCACGTCGCATTCCGACACGCAGCCGGCGATATGCGCCAGCACGCCTGCCTCGTCGCGTTGGCGTACCACCAGGCTGGTATGCTCGCCGGTGATGTTTACCTCGATGCCGTCGATGCGCTTGATGACGGCCGCGCCGCCCCCGATGCTCGCACCCCGTACCTCCAGCGAGTCTCCGCGCTGGTCAACGACGTGTAGGTCCACGGTGTTCGGGTGTTCGACGGGCTTGCTGGGATCGCATGCAAACGAGAACTCCAAGCCAACCTCGCATGCTCGCTCGAACGAGTCGCGAATGCCCAGGTCGTCAGGTGCCATTCCCAAGAGCCCGGCCACGAGCGCCTTGTCGGTGCCGTGTCCCGACTGCGTGCAGGCGAACGATCCGTACAGCGTGAACGTAGCCTGTGCAGGTGGGGCAGCCAACAGGCTTTTCGCCATGCGGGCAATGCGCAGGGCGCCTGCGGTGTGCGAGCTGGAGGGCCCCACCATAATGGGGCCGATGATGTCGGTCAGGCCGAGCGTTTCCACGGCACTTCCTTTCGTGGCGGATATCGCCTTGTTCCGAAGGTTCTGCCATCGTAGCGCATGCACGCGGCCCCTTCCACCGCGCTTTTGTGAGATTTTCGACGGCGAAACGGCTGCGCTGGCGCATCGCCTGCTGCGCCAGCGCTATACTGGTTGCGTTGTCGTTGCAGGCCCCGGTCTGTCGGCGAGAGAACCCAACCATCTATACAGAAAGCAAACGTGCCCTGCGCGGGGCATCAATGCGAAGGAGCGAGCACCATGGCCGAGCCCATCATCGTCGTTGGACACAAGAACCCCGACAACGATTCCATCAGCGCAGCAGTTGGATATGCGTACCTGAAGAACGAGCTGGCACGCCGCGCTGCCGAAGAGGGGGAGGCGGAAGCCTACGAGCCGGTTCGCCTGGGCCCGCTGCCGCCGGAGAGCTCCTGGGTCTTGGGAAGCGTCGGCATCGAGGAGCCCCGCCTGATCGAGAACGTGCGCACAGACGACGATGCGCCGAAGCAGCGCGTGGTGCTGGTCGATCACAACGAGGTGCGCCAGGCCGCAGACGGCATCGAGGAAGCCGAGATCGTCGAGATCGTTGACCATCATCGCATAGGTGGCATGGTCACCGCCAGCCCTATCATGTTCCTGAACCTGCCGCTGGGCTCTACCGCCTCCATCGTTGTGCAGGAGTTCGAGCGCAACGGCGTGGAGCTGCCCGACTCGATCGCGAAGGTGCTGCTGTCGGCCATCCTCACCGATACCGTCATTCTGAAGTCCCCGACGGCCACCGCCATCGACCGTGCCATCGTCGAGAAGCTGTCCGCGCAGGTGGGCGTCGATCCCACGGAGTTCGGCCTGGCCGTGTTCAAGCAGCGCGGCGGCGAGGGCAGCATGCCCATCAAGGAATTCGTGTGCGCCGACTCCAAGGAGTTCCAGGCGGGCGACGCTACCGTGCTCATCGCGCAGCATGAGACGGTGGACCTTGCGGGTGCTATGGAGCGCGAGGACGAGGCTCGCGAGCTTATGCGCGGCCTGTGCGAGGAGCACGGCTACCAGTTCGTACTGCTCATGGTCACCGACATTATCGCCGAGGGCAGCCAGTTTATCTGCGAAGGCGACTGCGAGCTGGTCAATCGTGTCTTCGGTATCGAATGCGCTCCCGGTGGCGTGTGGATGCCTGGAATTTTGAGCCGCAAGAAGCAAGTAGCCGCCAAGATCCTGGGGGCGTAGCATGGATTCCGCTCGCTTGCTCGATTCGTTCTGCGATCTTGTCCGTATCGAGAGCCCTTCGCGCCATGAGGCCGCGATGGCGACGCGCTGTGCCGATGAGTTGCGGGATATGGGTTTCTCCGTGCGCTTCGACAATACGGCGGCGCAGACGGGCTCCGACACGGGCAACCTTATCGCGTACCTTCCGGGTACGGCGACGGGGCATATCGTGTTGTCGGCGCACATGGACACGGTCGAGCCGTGCGCGGGCGTCGAGCCTGTCGTGGCAGACGGCGTCGTGCGCTCGGCTGGTGATACTATCCTAGGTGCGGACGATAAGGCAGGCGTGGCGGCTATCTTCGAAGGTGTGCGCTCGGCTGTGGAGGAGGGGTGGGCCCGCCCTGACATCACCGTGTTGCTGACCACGTGCGAGGAGCTGCACCTGCTGGGTTCTAGCGCGCTCGGTTCAGATGCACTGCCCCAGGGTGCACCTTGCTATGTGTTCGATGCAGACGGCGCTCCCGGTACTGTCATCACCGGCGCTCCGTGCCACTATGCGCTGAAAGCGGTATTCCACGGCCGCGCGTCGCACGCCGGCGTTGTCCCTGAGGCGGGCATCTCGGCCATCTGCATGGCGGCTTCGGCAATTGAGGCTATGCCGCTGGGCCGTTTGGACGAGGCCACCACGGCGAACATCGGCGTTATCGAAGGCGGCCGTGAGACAAACGTCGTGCCCGACACCTGCCTGGTGGCGGGGGAGTGCCGCTCGCTCTATCGGAGCCGTGTCGATGCGCAGCGCGATGCCATGACGACGGCTCTCGAAAATGCGGCGGCGCGCTTCGGCGGTTCGGTGGATATCGAATGGGAGAAAAGCTACGATGCCGTGCTCTACGACGAGGACGATCCCTTGGTGCAGGCTATCGTCCGCGCCGTTGAGGCTGCCGGCCTGACACCCCGCTTCCACCATTCCGGCGGCGGTGCCGATGCCAACGTGCTCGCCGCTTGCGGCGTGCGTCCGGTCACGCTCAGCGTGGGTATGGCGAACTTCCATTCCTTAGGCGAGTACATCTCCGTCGCCGACCTGGAGGATTCCGCCCGCCTCGTCGAAGCCCTCGTGGCCGAGGGCGTGAGGGCGTAAGGTGCCTCTCGGCAGATGCCCTGGTGCTTATCTGCGAGAAGGCCTGCCAACGATTTCAAATGAGAACCGCTATCAGCCGAGACGGCCGGTAGCGGTTCTCATTTGTCTGTCACCTTTCGCCGAGGGCCTCTCGGCCTCGGTGCCAGAGAGGGAGCAAAACCTTCCCCTGTCAGAGCACCTGCGGCAACGTGTGCTATACTGTATAGCGCTGCTGTAGTGACGCTTGGAAAGAGGTGGGCTATGGGTGCGGTTCAGATGAATACCCGGTTGCCGGAAGATTTGAAGATTGCCGGGGATGAAGTGCTTGCATTGTACGGGCTTACGCCAAGCGATGCGGTGCGGGAACTCTGGGGCTATCTGGAGAAGCAACACGACCTGCCTGTCTTCATGCGTAAAGCCACTAATACCGAAAAAGAGGCTGAGCGGCAACGCAAGTTGGCGATCGCCGAGGAAGGCCCGCATCTTGTCGAGAATATTTTTGAGGCACACGGAATTACTTTGCCTCCGCCACGTCCTGTTGTCTGGCAGGACTTGAAGGAGGAAACATACGGCGACAAGCCACGCGAGCAGCTGAGCGCATACGAGGTGGTCGAAGCCTACTACGATGATCTGCGCGATGAAGCGTACGACGAGAAATTGCAAAGAGGGGGGTTGTGATGAGTGCCCAGCCGCTCAAAGTTCTCGTTGATACCAATGTTTGGCTGCATTACTTCGAGGGCGGTGGATTAGGTGCGAAAGAAAGTGCAGCTTTGATTCGCACGCTCATCGCGCAAGAGGCGGTGCTTTACAGCGCTGCGTTATCCTTGAAAGATGTTTATTACCTACATCAGCGCAACCAAAAAAAGAAAATCCACGCACGTGGTGTCTGCTTAGATAAAGGTACGGTTGCTGCCATACGGGAATCGGCGTGGTCGTGCGTGCGCAGTATGAGAGAACTGTCGATCGTGGTACCGGTCGGGCAGTCCGATATTTTGCAGGCGACAACCTATCGCGATCTGCACGATGATTTCGAGGATGATTTGGTGCTGGCTGCTGCGCAACGTGTAGAGGCAACCTATCTCGTTACTTTTGATGGTAGGCTTTGTCGTCGTGCCCCTGTCGCCTGCCTTGATCCTGCCAGTCTGTTGACTTTGCTGCATGCAGGTCAAAGTGTTGTGTGAAAGAAAAAAGCAACGTATTTGTTTGAAAAAATTTGTATTCTTCTAAATTGTTCTATTTAATCAGGCGAAATGTGTTCTAAAGCAATAGATACGCCCGGATGCGTGGCGTTTGACAAGCCTGATGGCCGGTGGTAGAGTTCTCGATCGCGCCAATTACGGGCGCAGGTTTTCATGTGCGTACCAGCTGAACGCACAGGGAAGCGTGTGCAAAAGGAGATTGCCTATATATAGGCAATCGAAGCAAGAGGTAGAAGGAGAGAAGCTTTGCCTACTATTAACCAGTTGGTCCGCAAGGGCCGCAGCCAGTCGGTCGACAAGAAGAAGACCCCGGCTCTGAAGGGCAACCCGCAGAAGCGCGGTGTGTGCACCCGCGTGTACACGACCACGCCGAAGAAGCCGAACTCGGCTCTTCGCAAGGTCTGTCGTGTGCGCCTGGTCAACGGCATGGAAGTGACCGCCTATATTCCGGGCATCGGCCACAACCTGCAGGAGCACTCGATGGTTCTCATCCGCGGCGGTCGTGTTAAGGACCTCCCCGGTGTGCGCTACAAGGTCATCCGTGCTGCTCTGGACTGCTCGGCTGTAGACAGCCGTCGTCAGGCTCGCAGCCGCTACGGTACCAAGCGCCCCAAGTAAGCAACCGCTAAGACGCGCGGGTCGCGAAACCGCAATCGCCCAAAGGGGGCGGGCTGCGGGACCTAATGGACGGGTTGAAAGCCGTCTCGAAGCGCGCAGGAACATGAAGGAGTAATACATGCCGCGTCGTGCAGCAGCCGTCCGCCGTGAAGTACAGCCGGACGCACAGTACAACAACCGCCTTGTCACGCAGCTGATCAACAAGATCCTGCTTGACGGCAAGAAAGCAACCGCCGAGAACATCGTTTACGGTGCCTTCGCCATCATCGAGAAGAAGACCGAAGGCGATCCGCTGGCCGTGTTCAAGAAGGCCATGGACAACGTTCGCCCGACCCTCGAAGTCAAGCCGAAGCGTGTCGGTGGCGCCACCTACCAGGTGCCGATGGAGGTCAACTCCCGCCGTGCCACCACGCTGGCTATCCGCTGGATGGTGGACTACTCGCGCAAGCGCAAAGAGCACACCATGAAGGAGCGCTTGGCTGCCGAGATCATGGATGCCTCTGAAAATGCGGGCGCTTCGGTGAAGAAGCGCGAGGACCTGTACAAGATGGCAGAGTCCAACCGCGCGTTCTCGCACTACCGCTTCTAGAGGAAGGTGTGGAGCTTACATGGCTAAACTGAGTTTACAAGATACGCGCAACATCGGCATCATGGCCCACATCGATGCGGGCAAGACGACGACGACCGAGCGCATCCTTTACTATACGGGCAAGACCCACAAGATCGGCGAGGTGCACGACGGTGCCGCGACGATGGACTGGATGGTGCAGGAGCAGGAGCGTGGCGTGACCATCACGGCTGCCGCTACTACGTGCTTCTGGAAGTATCCCGGCGGCGCCGACGATGGACACGAGTATCGTTTCCAGATTATCGACACGCCCGGCCACGTTGACTTCACGGCCGAGGTTGAGCGCTCGCTTCGCGTGCTCGACGGTGCCGTTGCGGTGTTCGATGCCGTTGCCGGCGTGCAGCCGCAGTCCGAGACGGTGTGGCGTCAGGCCAGCCGTTACGGCGTGCCTCGCATTGCCTACATCAACAAGTACGACCGCATTGGCGCGGACTTCTTCCATGCCATCGAGACCATGAAGGACCGCCTGGGTGCGCCGGCTGTTGCTGCGCAGATGCCCATGGGTGCCGAGGATGCCTTCTGGGGCATCGTTGACCTGGTGACCATGACGGCTTGGGACTTCAAGGCCGACGAGAAGGGCATGACCTACCCCGAGCCCCTGGATGCTATCCCGGCCGAGTTTGCCGAGGAAGCTGAGCTTCGCCGCGGCGAGCTGCTCGAGGCTGCCGCCGACTGCGACGACGCCCTCATGGAGAAAGTGCTTATGGAGGAAGAGGTGACGGTCGACGAGTTTAAGGCCGCCATCCGCAAGGGCACTATCGACTGCAAGATCCACCCGGTGTTCGTGGGCTCGTCCTACAAGAACAAGGGTGTGCAGGAACTGCTTGACGCGGTAGTCGACTACATGCCTGCGCCGACCGACGTTGCCGCCATCAAGGGCACGAACCCTGATACGGGTGAAGAGGGCGAGCGTCCCTCCGACCTGAAGGCTCCGTTCTCGTCCTTGGCTTTCAAGATCATGACGGACCCGTTCGTGGGCAAGCTGACCTACCTGCGCGTGTACTCGGGCCAGCTCGACTCCGGCTCGTACGTGCTGAATGCCAGCAAGGACAAGAAAGAGCGCATCGGCCGCTTGCTGCAGATGCACTCCAACCAGCGTGTCGACATCGACGGCTGTGCCGCCGGCGACATCGTTGCCGTCGTAGGCCTGAAGGACACGTCCACCGGAGACACGCTGTGCGATGAGAAGCAGCCGATCATCCTTGAGTCCATGGAATTCGCCGAGCCGGTTATTGACATTGCTGTCGAGCCGAAGACGAAGGCCGAGCAGGACAAGATGGGCGTGGCGCTGCAGAAGCTCGCCGAGGAGGACCCGACGTTCCGCGTGTCCACCAACCAGGAGACGGGCCAGACCATCATCGCCGGTATGGGCGAGTTGCACCTCGAGATCATCGTTGACCGCTTGCTGCGCGAGTTCAAGGTCGAGGCTAATGTCGGCAAGCCGCAGGTTGCTTACCGCGAGACGGCCACCAAGCCGGTTCTGGGCGCCGAGGGCAAGTTCGTGCGTCAGTCCGGTGGTCGCGGCCAGTACGGCCATGCGGTCATCAACATGTACCCGCAGGAAGAGGCTGGCAAGGGCTACGTGTTCGAGAACAAGACCGTGGGCGGCTCGGTGCCGAAGGAGTACGTCACGCCTATCGATCGCGGCATCCAGGAAGCGCTGAACTCCGGCGTGTTGGCTGGATACCCGGTTGTGGACGTGCGTGTCGAACTCGTCGACGGCTCCTATCACGAGGTCGACTCGTCTGAGGCGGCGTTCAAGGTGGCCGGTTCCATGGCTATCAAAAACGCGCTGAAGAAGGGTGGCTCGGTGATTCTCGAGCCGATGATGGCCGTTGAAGTCGAGACTCCTGAGGAGTACATGGGCGACGTCATGGGCAACCTGTCGAGCCGTCGTGGCCAGATCCAGGGCATGGGCGACCGCGGCAACGCGAAGACCATCAAGGCGAAGGTTCCGCTGTCCGAGATGTTCGGCTACGCTACCGACCTGCGCTCCACGACGCAGGGTCGCGCTTCGTATACGATGCAGTTCGCTTCGTATGAGGCTGTGCCGAAGAACGTGGCGGAAGAAATTATCAGCAAGGCCGGCGGGAACGCTTAAAGCGCGTGACCTGAATAACGGAGGTAAGGTAAGTGGCTAATCAGAAGATTCGCATCCGCTTGAAGGGGTACGATCATGAGATTGTGGACCAGTCCACGAAGCTCATTGTCGATACCGCGCAAAAGACGGGTGCCAAAGTGTCCGGTCCGATTCCGCTGCCGACGGAGCGTAACATGTACTGCGTCATCCGCGGTCCGCACGTCGACAAGGATTCCCGTGAGCAGTTCGAGATGCGCACGCACAAGCGTCTCATCGACATCCTCGAGCCGACCCCTAACACGGTCGACTCCCTGATGCGTCTCGACCTCCCGGCCGGCGTCGACATCGAAATTAAGCTGTAAAGGGGGTCGTTGTCATGATTAACGCTATCTACGGTAAGAAAATCGGCATGACCCAGATCTTCGGCGAGGACGACCGCGTCATCCCCGTTACGGTGATCCAGGCCGAGCCGAACAAGGTTTGCCAGGTGAAGACCAAGGCAACCGACGGCTACGAGGCCGTGCAGTTGGGCTTTGGAGTTGTACGCAAGTTCAAGAAGAGCGGTGAATACCGCGTTAACAAGCCTATGGCGGGTCACTTCGCCAAGCAGGGCACCGATCCGGTGCGCTACCTGCGCGAAGTCCGCGTGGAAAACGCCAGCGAGTACAAGGTCGGCGACGAACAGACGGTTGCGGCCTTCGGCGAGACGAAGAAGGTCGACGTTATGGGTCGGTCCAAGGGCAAGGGCTTCGCCGGCGTCATGAAGCGCTACGGCCATCATGGCGGCCCGGGCGGCCATGGCTCGCACTTCCACCGCGCTCCCGGTTCGGTCGGTCAGTGCGCTACGCCGTCCCGCGTGTTCAAGGGGCTGAAGCTTCCTGGTCACATGGGCTGCGAAACCGTGACCGTCAGGAACCTGGAGGTTGTCCGTATCGACGAGGAGCAGAACCTCATCCTCGTGCGCGGCGCCATCCCCGGCGGCAAGAATGGCATCGTTCGCGTCCGTATGGCTTAAAGCGCGGGCTGGAAGAGGAGTAAGAACTTATGACCACGATTGATATCAAAGACGCGAGCGGGAAGAAGGCCGGCACTGCCGACCTCGCCGCTTCCGTGTTCGGCGTCGAGCCGAACGTGCCCGTGATGCACACGGTCGTGCGCTCCCAGCGTGCGGCGTGGCGTCAGGGTACGCACAATACCCTCACGCGCGGGCAGGTCCGTGGCGGCGGCAAGAAGCCGTGGCGCCAGAAGGGCACCGGCCGCGCTCGTCAGGGCACCATCCGCGCTCCCCAGTGGGCCGGCGGCGGTACCGTGTTCGGTCCGCATCCGCGCAGCTACGCCTTCCGCGTGAACAACAAGGAAGTCAAGCTGGCCATGCGCTCCGCTCTGTCGGCTAAGCTTGCTGACGGCGAGCTTATCGTCGTCGAGGGCTTCGAGTTCGAGAAGCCGTCCACGAAGCTGGCTGTTGCCGCGTGCAAGGCGCTGGGCCTCGAGGGTCGCGTAACGCTCGTTATCGCCGATGACGATGTGGATACGTACCTGTCGTTCCGCAACATCCCGAAGATGAATATCATCCCGGTGTCCGAGATCAACACCTACGAGCTGATCGACAACAAGAAGCTCGTGGTGACGGCCGAGGCCCTGAAGCACATCGAGGAGGTGCTTGCATAATGAAGGACCCCCGCGAGGTTATCATCCGCCCCATCATCACGGAGCATAGCTACGACATGATGGAGAAGAACACGTACACGTTCGAGGTGGCGAAAGACTCCAACAAAGTGGAGATCGCCCAGGCTATCGAGGCTATCTTCAACGTGAAGGTGGTACGCGTGAACACGCTGAACGTGAAGCCGAAGCCGAAGCGCGTTCGCGTGCAGCTGGGCAAGACCCGCGCCTGGAAAAAGGCCATGGTCACGCTGAAGGAAGGCGACACGATCGAGATGTTCGCTTCCTAGGCATTGCTCGCTTGAGCACTGCTGTTTTACCTGAAGGCGCCCTGCATATGCGGGGCGCTTTTGTATACCTCGGATGTGGCTGGCGTGTCGATGGTCGTTGGTGTATCGTGGGGGCAGCGTGGAAGATGGGTTGGTCGGAAGAAGGAATCTGCCGTGGCTTTTGTCGAGTTCCGAGATGTCCGCAAAATATACAGGATGGGTGAGGTCGAGGTGGCAGCCGTCGACGGCATGACCTTCGATATCGAGCGCGGCGAGCTCGTGGTGGTCGTAGGGCCTTCAGGAGCTGGCAAGACGACGCTTTTGAACATGCTGGGCGGTATGGATTCCTGCTCTTCGGGGCGCATCGTACTGGATGGGCGGGAGATCAGCGCGTTTTCCGAGAAGGAGCTTACGTACTATCGGCGCTACGACATCGGGTTCGTGTTCCAGTTCTACAATCTGGTGCAGAACCTGACGGCATTGGAGAACGTCGAACTTGCCTCGCAGATATGCAAGGACCCGCTGGACGAGGCCCAGGTGCTGGCCCAGGTGGGGCTTGGCCACCGCAAGGACAACTTTCCGGCACAGCTTTCTGGCGGCGAACAGCAGCGTGTGGCCATCGCACGGGCGCTGGCCAAGAACCCGAAGCTGCTGCTGTGCGACGAGCCGACCGGTGCGCTTGACTACCAGACGGGCAAGGCCATTCTGAAGCTTTTGCAGGACACCTGCTACGACACGGGGAAGACTGTGGTTTTGATCACGCACAACACGGCGTTCACGGCCATTGCCGACCGGGTCATTCATGTCCGCGAAGGGCGTGCGGCGGAAATCGAGCGCAATGCAGCGCCGTTGTCGGCCGAGACGCTGGAGTGGTAGGGGCGGCTGTGTGAAAAGCGCGTTCAACAAAGATGTCCTACGTTCGGTGACCCACTCGCTGGGGCGCTTTCTGGCTATTGCGGGTATCGTGGCCCTAGGTACTGGCTTCTATGCGGGATTGCGTATGACGGCACCCGACATGAAGCTGGCGGCTGACGAGTACTACGACGGTACGGCTCTCATGGATCTGCGTGTAGTTTCGACGCTGGGGCTGACGGATGGCGACATCGATGCGCTTCGGGACATCGAGGGTGTCGAAGAGGTCATGTCGGCCTACGAGACAGATGTTATGGCCACTATGAACGGCGAGCAGTACGCTATACGTGTGCATTCGCTGCCTGCGACAGCGCAGGCGAGCGATACGGGCGACGGGGTGCATGCCCTCTCGGATGATGGAGGCTATCTGAATCGCCCGATCCTGGTCGATGGCTCATGGCCGCAAAACGAGGGCGAATGCGTGCTGTCGGCCGACAAGGTTATGAGCACGCCGACGAAGATCGGCGACAAAGTGCAGATCACCGAAGGCGCGCAAGAGGTGGACGACGTGCTGGCAGCGCGTACATACACGGTGGTAGGCTATGTGCACTCGTCGTATTATGTGTCCTCCACGAGCATGGGATCTACCTCGCTCGGGTCGGGCTCGATACAGCAGTTCATGTATGTTCCGAAAAGCGATTTCTCGAAGGACCAACCCTATACCGAAGCATTTGTAACGGTAGCGGGGGCGGCGGGCGAGTTCTCGGGAAGCGATGCTTACCAGGAGCGCGTTTCGGCTGTGCAGGACCGCATCGAGGCCCTCGCGCCTGTGCGCGAACAAGCACGAGTAGACGAACTGCGCGGCGACGCGCAAAAGGAGCTCGACGAGAAGCGCGCCGATTTTGAGCGCGAGAAGGCCGATGCGGCAAGGCAACTCGACGAGGCAAAGCGTGCGCTGGACGAAGCTGCCGCGACGCTTGCCCAGAGCGAGCAGCAGCTTGTGGACGCGCAGGCCCCGTACGACTCCGGAGCGGTGGAGCTGATGCGGCAGCGTAGCGCGGCCGCAACGCAACTGGCGGCGGCCGAGCAGCAGGTGGCCGCGGGGCGGGCCCAAGTGGATGCGGCGCGCCCGGTAATCGAGCAGGGCCAGGCCCAGTTGGCGGATGCGTGGGCGCAGTGGCAGGCGCAGTCCGACGGACTGGCGCAGCAATGGGCGGCCTGGCATGCCCAAGGCGACCCGCTCTATGCTGCGATAGGCCAGATGCAGCAAGGTATTGACAGCCTGGATGCCCAGATAGCCGCGCTCGATCCGAACGATCCCGACTATGAGGCCAAGAAGGCGGCGCTGGAACAGCAGCGCGACGCTCTTGCGCAGCAGCTTTCCCAGTTCATGCAGGACCATCAGGCAGACTTGGCAGCACTTGAGGTGGCGCGTCAGCAACTCGAAAGCGGCCAGCAGCAGCTCGACGCCGCCCGGCAGCAGCTTGATGCGCAGCAAATCGCCTTCGACAGCAAGAAAGCCGAATTCGATGCTGCCGTGGCGCAGGTGGAGCGGGGCGCTTCCGACCTTGCCTCGGCGGCATCGCTCGCCAATGCCCAGATTGCCGCTGCCCAGCAACAGCTAAACGATGCAGCGGCGCAGATTTCCAACGGGCGCGCGCAGTTGGAACAGGGAAAAAGCGACTACCAAAACGGGCTTGCCGAATACGATCAGAGGAAGGCCGACGCCGACACCCAGTTAGGCGATGCCGAGCGGCAGCTAGCCGATGCACAGAAAACGATAGACGATCTGGACAACCCGACCTGGCTCGTCATGAACCGCGACCAAAACTATGGTGTGGCCAGCTTCAACTCGGATGCTGGCCGAGTGGACAGCATCGCGCAGGTCTTCCCCTTCATCTTCTTCCTGGTAGCCGCTTTGGTCGCGCTCACTACGATGACGCGCATGGTGGAAGAGGAGCGCGTGCTGATAGGCACCTACAAGGCCCTCGGCTATGGCCGCGCGCGTATCTCGTCGAAGTTCCTGATCTACGCGGCGGTTGCCAGCATCGCGGGCAGTGCTATCGGCATTGCCGTACTCTCGCAGGTATTGCCGGCGGTTATCTCGAAGGCGTATGCCATCATCTACTTTGTGCCGCCAGGCCCTCTGCCTATCGACCCGGCTTTGGCGGGCCTGGCAGCGGGTCTTGGCGTGGGTGTGACGCTGGGAGCCACGTGGGCTGCCGTGTTCGCCACTTTGCGTGAGCGGCCTGCTACTCTCATGCTGCCTCGCGCTCCGAAGGCGGGCAAGCGCATTTTGCTGGAGCGCGCTGCCCCGGTATGGCGTCGCCTGTCCTTCTCGTGGAAGGTGACGTTCCGCAACCTGTTCCGCTACAAGCGGCGCTTCATCATGACGGTCATCGGCATAGCGGGATGCACGGCGCTTCTGCTGACCGGGCTGGGGTTGCAAGACTCCATCAACGATATCATCGACAAGCAGTACGGTGATATCGTGCACTACAACACGGTCGTCACGACGAAGGACGATATCGCTTCGCAGGCGGAAGACGAGCTGGCGTCTGTCATGGACGATAAGGCGTTCGTATCGACGTACGTGCGTGCGCAGGATACGAGCATGGTTGCGAGCGGGCCTGATGCCGACGGCATCCATGCGTCGGTTGTGGTGCCTCAAGGCGCTGGAGGGCTGGACAGCCTGTTGACCATGCGTACGCGTGTGGGACATGAGCCGCTTGCGTTGGGCTCCGACGGCGTTATCCTCGCCGAAAAGCTGGCGAACCAACTGGGCGTGGGCGTTGGCGACACGCTGCATCTGGCCGAGCAGGATATGATGGGCAACGCCACGTCGGTGTCCTACGACCTGACGGTCACGGGTATCATGGAGAACTACATCTACAACTACGTGTTCATCGGCTCCGACCTCTACGAGCATATGACGGGGGAGCAGCCGGTGTTTTCGACCTACTATGCCGATGCGAGCACGCAGGCTGACGTACGTGCGCAGTTTAACGATCGGGTGCGTGCGATCGAAGGCGTGAAGACGGTGGCGTACAACGACGAGGTGATCGATGCGTACAAGTCCATGCTGAAAAGCGTGGGGCTGATCGTGGTGGTGCTGGTGGTGGCTGCGGCGGCGCTTGCCTTCATCGTGCTGTACAACCTGACTAACATCAACATCACCGAGCGACAGCGCGAGATAGCCACCTTGAAGGTGCTCGGGTTCACGCCGCGCGAGGTGAGTGCGTACATCTACCGCGAGACGGTGCTGTTGTCGGTTATCGGATGCTTGGTGGGGTTGGTGCTGGGCGTGTTCATGGAAGGCTTCGTCGTGGTGACGGCCGAAGTCGATCAGGTCATGTTCGGGCGGACGATCCATCCGCTGAGCTTTGTGCTGGCGTTTCTGCTGACGATGCTGTTCACCGTATTGGTGATGCTGGCTATGAGGCGGAAGCTGGCACGGGTGGACATGGTGGAGAGTTTGAAATCTAACGAGTAAATCTACCTGGTCGGGACTGCTGCCGGAGGGGAATTTTGCTCGGGCAGGTCCTGGGTTCGCACGAAGCATCCACTGGATGCTTCGGCTCCGGGAGCGGCGCCGCGAAGCAAGTCCCCGAAGGGGAAATCTCGCAAAAAGACATCTTCGCCCTCAGCGGCACCTGGGTTTTCTTCGTTGGGTGTTCGGGGGAGCGAGGGGGGCTGGTTGGGGTTTTCTGCTGGCTGTTGGGGGTTGTTTTGTTTGATTTCAAAATGCCTGACCGGGAGCTTAAATCAGACGGGAAGCATTAGTTGTTTGAAGGCATTTAAGTGTTTGCGGGGGATGTGCTCGGAGGGTTTGGAGGGGTAGAGTGGGGGTGCGTGATAGGGATGGTCAGGTTCCTGTCGACGGCGGCAAGGCGGCAGTCCTTGTTGCGGTGAGCGCTTTTTCGAAAGAAAGGATTTTTCCTATGTGCTTCAGACCACCAACTGTTGAGGCGGGTCCCGTCAAGTGCCCTAAGTGCGGCGCGGAGGTCGATCCTACCCTCAGCCAATGTCCGAGTTGCGGTGCGAAAGCTGCTCCGGCGCCGGGTATTCCTGGGGTTCCGGGTGCGCCGGGCGTTCCCGGGGCTCCTGGTGTGCCGAAGGCTCCAGGCGTGCCGGGCGTGCCCAGCGCCCCGAAGGCACCGGGTGCTCCGAAGGCTCCGGGCGCGTAGCCCTCTTTCGCCGATCTCCTCATTTTATGCGGCGAACGCAAAGCCCCGACCGTGATTCCGGTTGGGGCTTTGTCGTGATGGGAGGGGTGCTCTTGCGACATGCGGAACGGCTGCTTCCTGTCTCCGAGGCCATGCGCTGGAGAAGTTTCGGGGGTATGCGTCGGGTGCAAGTTTGGAATGCTTGCTCGTGCAAAGAGCGAAAGTGGTACGGGAGGTATGAGGCTGAGGGGTGAAAATAGGGCTGTTGGTATAATGTGCCGACAGCCTCCTTCTTGTATAGTGCAAGGCGTGCTGCACGGTAAGCACCGCGTGGGTGCCTCGGTCAAACCCCCTGAATAGACCGAAGCCCCTGTTGCCTTTAGGCATTGCGGAGCGTTTTCCGTGCAGTTTCTTTTTTGTGGGCAGGCCTGCATGGTGTTCCGGATGCGCTCCTGCGGGCTTGCGGCTTCGCTTTCGCGTGCAGTGCACTTTATTGCGCGCATCTCGTCGCCGCTGCACGCGATGTGCGCTACAATTGCTAGTTGTTGCGGTCTATTAGGGGACTGGCGCCAGTTGTCGCGGCGCCCCTGTTAAGGAGACGGAATCAAGATGAAAGTAACGCAGAAGAAGCTCGACGATGGGAAGATCTCGGTCGAAGCCGTCGCGTCGACAGCCGAAGTGAGCACCGCGCTCAACAATGCCGGGATCATGTTCGCCCAGCAGATGGGCTTGCATCCCGAGCGCGACAAGACGGTTGCCCAGGTGTGCGAGGAGCGCATGGGCATCAAAGACCTCGATGCGGTCGTCGAGGCCCAGGCCGTCGAGGCTCTGGTGCCGTTCGCGGTGGACAAGACCGGCATCATCCCGGCGTATCCGCCCCAGGCGATGCCGAAATCGCCTCTTAAGCGCGGCCAGACCTTCCAGTTCGGCTTGGTGGTTGCGCCTAAACCCAACTATGATCTCGAGTCTTATGAGTCCGTTGAGATCACGGTGCCCGAGCTGGTTGCCGATGATGCCGAAGTTGACAATCAGATAGCCCAGCTAGCCGAGCGCTATGTCGAGTACGTGACCGACGAGCCGCATGTGGTCGGCAAGGGCGATGTGTGCATGATCTCGCTTGAGTCGTTCATGGATGGCGAGAAGGTACCCGGCTTGACGATGGACGGTCGTACGTATGCCACGGGTGCGGGCCTCATGCCCGACGGCTTCGATGAGAACATCATCGGCATGGATGTGGGCGAGACGAAGACGTTCACGTTCGAGGGTCCCGGCCTGGACGACGAGGGCAACGAGATCGTCGAGGTTATCGAGTGCACGGCCACCGTCAAGGAGATACAGAAGCAGGTCACTCCTGTTATCGATGATGCTTGGTTGAAGAAGAACATGCCGATGTACGCCGATATGGATGCCCTGCGCAGCAGCATCTCGGGCACCATCCATCGCCAGCAGATGGGCGAGTACGAGAACTACAAGCGCAACTTGGCCGTCACCGAGCTGGCGAAGCGCTTCAAGGGCAAGATTGCCGACGAGGTGTACGAGTCGATGTCGCGCAACCTGCTGAACAACCTGCGTGCGCAGGTGCAGCAGCAGGAGGGTATGACCTGGGAGCAGTTCGTCGAGCAGCAGGGCGGCGAGCAGCAGTTCAATATGATGATGATGATGCAGACGCGCCAGATGCTCGTGCAGGGCTATGCGCTGGATGCCCTGTTCACCCATGAGGGCCTGGTAGTGAGCGACGAGGATATCATGGAGGCTTGCACCTCCATGAACCCGCAGAACCCCCAGGGCGTCCGTCGCCAGATGGAGGAGTCGGGACGCGGCTTTGCGCTGCGCGAGGCAGCCGAGCGTATCCGTGCCAACAAATGGCTTCTGGAGCACGCGAAGGTTACCATCAAGGAGAACCAGGCGTAAAACTGAGCTTAGGTGTCGGAAGTTGATGCCAAGCTAGGTGGGCTATATGCGAAGGGAGCCGAAGAGTCGGCTCCCTTCGCATATAGTGCCCGTTGATCGTTCTTTGTCTTGGAGCTAGAGCCTGAATCTGCTCGCTAGCTCAGCGCGAGGGCTTCGCGCAGCAGCTCTGGAACCAGCATTGTGATTTGATTTGCGAATGTCTTGGGATCAGGGAGGCAGCCATCACGTAGCCAGCGTGAGACTAGTATTGTTTCAAGCTGGACAAACGACTCAATGCAGAACATGAGGTCGTCTCCCACGTCGAGTCCTCGCCATGCGGTTAGGGTTTCGAGCAATACTCCTTTTCGATGGAGATTCATGGCTGAGAATTCACCGATCATTCTATCGAAGTCGGT